>USDI01000092.1 GCA_900553305.1 uncultured Lachnospiraceae bacterium | reverse complement strand
AGTTTGCAATTTCTGCAAAGTCGAAAAATCAGGAGGCTGCATGGCAGTTCCTGCGGTATTATCTGACGGAAGAATATCAGGAAGAAGCACCCGGATTTCCACTTAGCATGAAGGTGTTGGAGATGAGGGCTAAGGAAGCCATGGACCGTCCTTATTATCTGGATGAAAATGGAAATAAGGAGTATTATGATGATGTAATCTATATTGATGATGTAGAGATTACGATCGATCCGATGACGCAGGAAGAGGTGGACCGCTTTATGGAGAATCTCAAGACATTTAAGAATGTCGGCAGGTACGATGATACGCTGATTAATATCATTTCTGAAGAGGCGGAACCTTATTTTAACGGACAGAAGAATGCCAGTGAGGTTGCGAAGATTATTCAGGAACGTGCACAAATTTATCTTCGTGAGATACAATAAAGAAACAGGGGAATGATCAGGGAGAACGGAATGAAAAAGCTGAAAGTGACAAAACTGCATGGTAAGTTTCTGGCGATGAATCTGCTTCCCATTATACTGATGGGGCTTGTCATTACCATATTCAGTGCTAACCGGTTTGCAGCATCCATGTACCACGAGGTTCAGGGGGGATTAATGGATCTTTGCAATACGATTCAGGTAACTATAGATGAACTGTATCCCGGAGCATATCATGTGGAAGAAACGGAAGATGCAATTTATTTTATGAAGGGCGAGCATGTCCTTAATGGGGATTATGAGCTGATCGATTCAGTTAAAAAGGTTACCAACGTGGATATTACACTTTTTTATCAGGATATCCGGGTAGCAACAACGCTTGAGAACCATAAGGGTGAGCGTGCGGTCGGGACGCAGGTAAGCCCTGTGGTAAAGCGGGACGTATTAGATAAGGCTGACGATATGTTTTATTCATCTGTTATGGTCGAGGATGAGAGCTATTTTGCCTATTATGCACCGTTGTTTGCGGAGGATGGAAGCTGTATCGGAATGATTTTTGTTGCGCAGCCATCGGCGAATGTGGAGCGGCTGATCCGCAATTCCATTACGCCGATGGTTGTAATCGCAATTCTTGTCATGATTCTGGTTGCATTTGTGACCATCCACTACACAACAGGTCTTGTAGATACGATTAAGAAGATCGAAACATATATGGCGAATATTGCCAAGGGATACCTTCATGATGCGTTGGATTATGAGGTGTTAAAGCGTGACGATGAGCTGGGTGAGATGGGAAGAAATGCGGTACGTATGCAGAAGTCTCTGCGGGAGCTTGTGGAAGAGGACACATTAACCGGACTCAATAACCGCCGCTGTGGAGAAAAAAAGCTGCAGCAGACTTATGAGGATTATGCGAAGCGGGGTATCAGCTATTGTGTGGCACTTGGAGATATTGACTTCTTTAAGCGGGTCAATGATACCTATGGTCATGACTGTGGAGACGTGGTGCTGACCGAAATCGCAAAGAGGCTGAAATATTTTATGCGTGGCAAGGGCTATGCGGTGCGATGGGGCGGTGAGGAATTTCTGCTGGTCTTTCCGGAATTCCATATCGATGAAGTAGAAGAGGTAATGAAGGAATTTATCCATGAACTGGATGCACATTCGGTTTTCTATAAAGAAGAAATAGAAGTTCATATCACGATGACCTTTGGTATTGTGGAAGCCGGAGAACAGTTTGCTAACATTGACAGCATGGTAAGCGGTGCGGACCGGCGGCTTTATATCGGAAAGCAGAACGGGCGAAACCAGATTGTGGCAGAAGAACGATCAGAACAAGATTTGTAATCTTTTGTAATGGATTTGAAAAGACATCCTCCGGTAAAAAAGCTATACTGTAATTGTAAAGATTGCGTTCATTGGGAAGGCATTGGACAATTTACAGACAGCACAAGAAATGGAGGATGGAAGTATGAATCCGGTTTTTGAACAGATGAGCAGGATCGGGATTGTTCCGGTCATTGCACTAGATGATGCAGGAGATGCAGCGCCTTTGGCAGAGGCCTTATTAAAGGGTGGAATTTCCTGTGCGGAGGTGACGTTCCGGACGGCTGCCGCAGAAGAAACGATCCGGAAGATGAGTGAAGAATATCCGGAAATGCTGGTCGGAGCAGGAACGGTACTGACAACCGAGCAGGCAGACCGCGCCGCAGCGGCAGGTGCAAAGTTTATCGTAAGTCCCGGATTGAATCCGGTTACTGTAAAGCATTGTCAGGAAATGGAGATCCCGGTGATTCCCGGAATCATGACGCCGTCAGAAATTGAACTGGCGTTGAGCCTTCAGCTTACGGAAGTGAAATTTTTCCCGGCAGAGGCGGCAGGCGGTATTAAGATGATTAAGGCAATGAGTGCACCTTACGGTAATGTCCGTTTTATGCCGACTGGTGGAATCAGCCTTGCCAATATGGAGGATTATTTAAGCTTTCAAAAGGTATTTGCCTGTGGAGGAAGCTGGATGGTGAAGAAGGATCTGATTCAGGCGGGCGCGTTTGAACAGATTACGGAATTAAGCCGTCAGGCCGTACAGAAGAAGGAGGAAATCCGCTCATGTCAAAAGTAGTTACGATGGGGGAAATCATGCTCCGGCTGTCCACCCCGAATTTTGAGAAGTTTATTCAGGCAGATGAATTTGATATTAATTATGGCGGTGGAGAGGCGAACGTTGCCGTATCCCTTGCCAATTATGGATACGATACGGAATATGTGACGGCCGTACCCGACAATGAGATCGGGGAGTGTGCCGTGGCTGCGTTGCGTAAGTACAATGTAGGAACGAAGTACATTGCACGCTGCGGGGAACGCCTTGGTATCTATTATCTGGAATCCGGTTCTGCCATGCGCCCGTCCAAGGTGGTGTATGACCGTGCCCATTCCTCAATTTCCACCGCAACGGAGCAGGAATTTGATTTTGATGCGGTCTTTGCGGATGCGGACTGGTTCCATTTTACCGGAATCACCCCGGCCATCTCGGATTCGGCGGCAGAGCTTACCGAGAAGGCACTGATCGCAGCCAAGAAGCATGGCGTGAAGGTTTCCGTGGATCTGAATTTCCGTAAGAAGCTGTGGACGTCTGAAAAGGCACAGCGTGTTATGACAGGCCTCATGAAATATGTGGATGTCTGTATCGGAAACGAAGAGGATGCGGAACTCGTACTTGGATTTAAACCGGCACAGACCGATGTGGTAAGCGGGAACCTCGAGCTTGCCGGATACCGTTCGATTTTTGAACAGATGGTAGAAAAATTTGGATTTGAATATTGTGTTTCTTCTTTACGCGTGAGTCATTCGGCTTCTGATAACGGGTGGTCGGCATGCATGTATGCAAGGGATACGAAGGAGTTCTATCATTCCAAAGAATACCAGATCCGCCCGATTGTGGACCGCGTAGGTGGTGGAGATTCCTTCGCAGCCGGAGTGATCTGCGGATTGCTGGATGGTAAGAAATTTCAGGATGCATTGGAGTTTGCGGTAGCAGCTTCTGCATTAAAGCATACGATTCCGGGGGACTTTAATCTGGTGTCCCGGAAGGAAGTGGAAACCCTGGCAGGGGGAGATGCTTCCGGAAGGGTACAACGATAGCCAGAGAGCAGATCGGAATTGTGTATTTCCAGAAAGTAATGAAAAAAGGCCGGTGCATACCATACGATGCACCGGCTGATTTTATGCCTTGAAAGGTATCTACTTTTCAATGGTTTCATCCACCGGAAGATTGAATCCGAAATAGCGGACGGCATTCCGGTAGGAAATGTCCTTCACAATTTCTTTTAAGGTTTCAAGATCCTCAGGAAATTCCCCATTTTCAACGAGTTCACCAAGCAGATTACAAAGAATCCGGCGGAAGTATTCATGTCTTGTGTAGGAGATGAAGCTCCGGGAGTCGGTCAGCATTCCGACAAAGCCGGACAGGTTGCCCGAGGCAGCCAGAGACAGTAACTGGTTCTGCATACCGTTCTTATGATCGTTAAACCACCAGGCGCTTCCGTGCTGCAGCTTCGATACCGCAGTCGAATCCTGAAAGCATCCCATGATACAGTCGATCACTTCGTTGTCGTGCGGATTAAGGCTGTAGAGGATGGTTTTCGGAAGTTCATCGGTTTCACACAGGGCATTTAAGAACTCGGCCAGTGTGGAAACCGGAGCGGAATCCCCGATGCTGTCAAAGCCGGTATCGGCACCGATGCGGGCGAACATTTTGTGATTGTTGTCACGGCGTACGCCATAATGAAGCTGCATCACCCAGTTGCGGTGCCGGTATTCCTGTCCGAGGAAAAGAAGGAGCGCTGTTTCGTATTGCAGTTCCTCCTGTGCATCCACCATTTGTCCCTGCATGCGTTTTGCAAAGATTTCCTCAACAAGGGAATCGGAGGCAGGAGAGAACATGACATAAGGCAGGCCGTGGTCACTGACGAGGCATCCTCTTTCGGCAAAATAATCCATTCGGATGGAGAGAGCCTTTTTCAGATCCTCATAGGTGGTAATCGAGATTCCGGAAGCCTCCGCGAGGGTATGAATGTAATCCGGAAAATCCGGTTTCCCGATGGAAACCGCGCGGTCCGGACGCCATGCCGGAAGAACCTGAACCGGGAAGCTTTCATCCTTAGCAAGCTGCATGTGGTATTCGAGAGAATCCACCGGATCATCCGTGGTACAAAGTAGGGTAACATGGGAGCGTTCGATGATGGAACGGGCACTCATGGAAGGAGCGGCAAGCTTTTCATTACAGAGGTTCCAGACCTGTTCCGCGGTATCTTTATTCAGAATGCCGTGGTAGTCAAAGTAACGCTGTAATTCCAGATGGCTCCAGTGATAGAGCGGATTGCCGACTGCTCTGCCAAGAACCTCTGCCCATTTGAAGAACTTTTCCTTATCCGGGGCATCACCGGTGATGAAGCGTTCCTCCACACCGCAGGCGCGCATGAAACGCCATTTATAATGATCACCCCCAAGCCATAGAGAGGTGATGTTGTCAAAATGACGATCCTCTGCAATTTCTTTCGGGCTGATATGGCAGTGATAATCCAGAACCGGCATTGCTTCGGCTGCTTCATGGTAAAGCTTCCGGGCAATTTCACTGTGTAATAAGAAATCCTGATCCATAAACGGTTTCATGAAATACCTCCATTTCTTCACCAGACAATCGGGGACTGCTGGTACTCATTGTGTAATAGTATGTGATTTTTACTGGAAGCAACTGCTTCGTAAGTATGGGCGATGCGGACATCCTCTTGAAACAGGGACAATCCATCGCCGGATAAAAGGGAAGAAGCATCTGCCGGCTTTGCAATTAACGGGATCTCGCTTTCTTTCCTGATCCGGTTTAAAAGAGGCGAAGCACTCTTACGGAAGCCAAGGAGTCTTGCATAGGGAATCTGCAAAACAGCATCAGAATCCTTAAGAAAGGCATTCTCCTTACGCAGATCGAGCAGAATGTGCATCAATACGCGGCTGATTCTGGTATAGGTGAGATCCTTGGATTTCAATAGCTGGCAAAAGCCGGTGAAGTCACGGTATTCCGGAAGATACTTCTTAATTTTTAAGGAAAGATCCTCGCTGCAGTCTTCGAAGCAGGAGTAACCGTCTGCCTGATCCGAGAGCAGCTTATAATGCAAAAGCAGGGAAAAATCTGCTTCAGAGATGCCATAATGAAATTCCGGATCTGACCTCCAGATCGGAAGTACCTGTGCCGGAATCTGGGAGACGAAGACGGTATCCTTAAGGAGTGAATCCAAAGAATCCTCATGTGCCCCGGCTGCTTTACGGAGTGCGGAGGCAGAAGAATAGCTTCCGGAGTCTGCAGAAAGCTGCGGGCTGTGATAGCCTTCGCCATTCCGGAGAATGGAAACCGGTGTAATGAAGCTGTGTCGGCGGATCAGCGATTTACAGTATTCGATACCGAGGATGTTGTTCGGTAGAGACATTGGGCTGCCGGAAGGGTCCTGTAACGCACTCCGGATGGCGGCCGGGTAAGAAAGCCCCTGCTTCTGATAGGAAGCGAGCGCTTTACGGTATTCCGGATCCTGTTCGAGATCGAGCAGCTTTTGGGCATAGTAAGAGAGCTGCGCAGCGTTACCGCATTCGCTTCCAAAGGAAAGCAGATCGACCACATGAAGACGGTCAATCAGGGAAACAGCTCCTTCGGCAAAACCTTCGGCACTGGAAAGGGCATAGCGTGAGGGTAGCTCAATCACTACATCAGCCCCCCCTGCAAGAGCCATTTTTGCACGGAGATATTTGTTCATCAGAGCCGGTGCTCCGCGCTGCACGAAGTCTCCGCTCATTACAACGATGATGTAATCGGCTTCTGCCATGGCGCGGGTTTTTAATAAATGATATTCATGTCCTTTGTGAAAAGGGTTATATTCGGCAATTACTGCGGCTGTTTTCATAGTGCACTCCTTTTTACCCACTATATCATAGGGAAGGTGGGATCAGCAATTTAAAAAAGAGGCGAAAATGTTTCGAAAATTGCACAAAGTTTTTACATGAGGGGACTTGTCGGAAAAGGCAGAATGGGCTATTATTTTTACATAAGCTGTGAAAGGAGACAGTGTGATGTCGTACATTGATATTATTAAAGACAAAGCAAGAATGGACAAGAAGACGATTGTCCTTCCGGAGACAACCGATAAGAGAACGCTGATTGCAGCGGCTCAGATTATTCAGGAGGGAATTGCCAATATTATTATGATTGGCGATGCTGAGAAGATCATGGATGGAGCAACCTGGCTTGAGATCGATCTGACCGGAGTGAAAATTGTGAATCCGCTCCTTTGTGAGAAACTGGAAGATTATGTACAGTTATTATACGAAACCCGTAAGAATAAAGGAATGACCGTAGAGAAGGCAAGAGAGATCCTGTTAAGTGATCCGCTGACCTTCGGTGTCATTATGGTTAAGGCAAATGACGCAGACGGAATGGTAGCCGGTGCATGCCATGCAACCGCAGATACCCTTCGTCCGGCATTACAGATTCTGAAGACCGCTCCCGGCGTCAAACTGGTATCTGGTTTCTTCCTGATGTGTGTACCGGACTGCGAATATGGAGAGAACGGAACCTTCCTGTTTGCAGACTGCGGACTGAATCAGGATCCTACGGCAGAAGAGCTTGCCGCCATTGCCGATTCTTCCGCAAGGAGCTTTAAGAGCCTTGTCGGAGCAAAGCCGATCATTGCGATGCTTTCCCATTCCACGAAGGGAAGCGCGAAGCATCCGTTGGTAGATAAAGTGGTAGAGGCAACCAGAATTGCCCATGAACAGTATCCGGGACTTTGTATTGATGGAGAGATGCAGCCGGACGCAGCGCTTGTTCCTTCCATTGCCAAGTCCAAGGCGCCCGGAAGCGAAGTTGCAGGTAAAGCAAACGTCCTGATTTTCCCGAATCTGGACTGTGGCAATATCGGTTATAAGCTGGTACAGCGTTTAGGAAAGGCAGAAGCCTACGGACCGATGCTGCAGGGAATTGCAAAGCCGGTAAACGACCTGTCCAGAGGATGTTCCTGGCAGGATATCGTCGGTGTTGTGGCACTGACTGCCGTACAGGCACAGTTATCTTAAAAGCTTAATAGAGAGAGGATTAGAAGGATGAATATTTTAGTCATTAACTGTGGAAGTTCTTCATTGAAGTTCCAGTTGATCAATTCCGAATCGGAAGAAGTCATTGCAAAGGGCTTATGCGAACGAATTGCAATTGAAGGAAGCCGTATGGTTTATACTCCGAAGGGTGGAGAAAAGCAGATTACAGAGGCTCCGATGCCGGATCATACCGCTGCAATCCAGATGGTGCTTTCCGCACTGACCGATGAAAAGACCGGTGTTGTGAAGGATCTTGGTGAGATCGGAGCAGTCGGACACCGTATTGTACATGGTGGAGAGAAGTTTGCAAGCTCTACGGTTATTAATGAAGAAGTATTAAAGGCGATTGAAGAGTGTAATGATCTTGCACCGTTACATAATCCTGCAAACCTGATCGGCATCCGTGCCTGTCAGCAGTTGATGAAGGACCCCCCGATGGTAGCCGTATTCGATACC
>USDI01000091.1 GCA_900553305.1 uncultured Lachnospiraceae bacterium | reverse complement strand
CGCAGGCCCAGCCGGCTGAGCCACCGGGCATTGATGAAAGCCGCGAGAATGGAGCCGGGAAATATATTTACGCTTATTTTCTTCCTGCTGGCGTTCTTCTTTTACCGGGAGGTTTATAGGAAACTTGCGGATTCACAGAAGACAGACCGTAGAATGAAGGTAGTATCAGCAGTTTTGGCAGTGCTCTATACGTTATGTTATATGATGCTGGATGCTTCACATTATATTGAGGCGTTAACCAATCGGATGTTTCAGCTGGGGATTCTTGCGGCAACTGCAATTGGTTTCTGGTCTCTGTTTGATGCATTGCTGAAATTCCTGTTCCTCTGGGTTACAGAGAAGGAGAAGATGAAAGAGCTGTTTTGTGAAAAGGAACCGGGCAAAAGCCGGAATCCTTTTGCTGCGCATCCGCTGGCTGCGACATTTCTTGTATGTCTGCTGGGATGGCTGCCCTATTTCCTGTACCAGTTTCCCGGAATTATGACACCGGACAGCATTAACCAGCTCGAGCAGGTACTTGGCGTGGTTTCTTACAGTAATCATCATCCATGGGTACATACGTTGCTGATCAAGGTCTTTTATTCGCTCGGATTTGCCATAACGGGAAATATGGTATTTGCGATGGGCTTTTACACCTTTGCACAAATGTGTATCATGGCATTCAGCGTTGGTTATTTTGTTTCGTCCATGAGGTTCCTGCATCTGAAAGCAGGATGGTGTACTGCAATGGCTCTGATATTCGCAATCCTGCCATACCATGCTGTTTATGCGGTTACGGTCTGGAAGGATATTCCGTTTGCAGCAGCCGTGCTGGTATTTATTACATCCCTGTTACGGCTTCGGAATGAAGGAAAATGGCAGCATGCGGTCTTGTTTGCGTTTAGTGGAGCAATGATGTGCCTGTTCCGCTCCAATGGCTGGTATGCATTCTTAGTATGTATCCCGTTTTTCATTGCTTCTTTCTGGAAAAAGAACCGGAAAGTGGTCGGACTTTTGGCCATTTCCCTGCTCGTAGCAGTTGTCGTGAAGTATCCGGTGATGAATGGATGTCAGGTAACGCCGCCGGATTTTGTAGAATCGTTGTGCATTCCCATTCAGCAGGTTTCGTATGTTCTTGCAAATGACAGGGAGTTATCACCGCAACAACTGGAACTGATTGATGCGGTGATTGATCGTAATCATGTGAAGAACCTGTATAATCCGGAATTTGCGGATAATATGAAGGAGCTTGTAAGGGCCGGACATCCGGAATATCTGGAAGCACATAAAAAAGAATTCTTCAGGCTGTGGCTCGATCTGCTGCTCCGATATCCGGGCGATTATCTGGAGGCTTATATCCAGCAGACAAACGGATACTGGTATCCGGATTCCTATTATCCGGTGGCAGACGCAGAGGGAGTCAGTGCAACGGATCTTGGTGTATCTCATACACCACTCATCCGGGGACCTCTGGTTGTGAAGGGCAAGGAAATCGCCGTAAAGCTTGGAAGCATGGTGCCGGTGTATGGCACATTATGGAGTATGGGAGTTGCCTTCTGGATCTTACTGCTGATGATCGGATGTGTGCTGGTACGCCGGGAAGAAGGAAAACTTCTTTATGCCCTTCCGTGTCTGTTATTATGGGGAACGGTCATGATTGCAACACCGGTAGCAACAGAGTTCCGGTATGTTTATTTCCTGATGCTGTGTATGCCGTTTTACCTGTGCATGATGGTGTTGGAGGAACCCGATCAAAGCTGTGTAGACGCTCCCCCGGAAATATGATATAATGAACCACAGAGTTAAATAGAAAGGCGGTTAATCTGGAATGAAGAAAGCCCTGATTATTGGTGCAGGCCCTGCAGGTCTTACTGCAGCGTATGAATTACTTACGAAATCAAAGGATATCGAGGTAATTGTATTTGAAGAAAGCGACTGTTTTGGAGGTATTTCAAAGACAGTCAATTACAAAGGAAACCGTATGGATATGGGAGGGCATCGTTTCTTCTCTAAAATTCCGGAGGTAAATGCCTGGTGGGATCATATGCTTCCAATGCAGGGACATCCGACATATGATGATATTATTCTGAATCGTCCCATGCCGTTGGCCAAGGGCGGACCGGATCCGGAGAAGGAAGACCGTGTCATGCTGACAAGACACCGTGTTTCCCGTATTTTATTTGATACGAAGTTTTATGACTATCCGATTTCCTTAAAACCGGAAACTTTTAAGAACTTTGGACTGCTTACCACCTTAAAGGTGGGATTCAGTTATCTGGGCTCCATGTTCCATAAGCTTCCGGAAACGAACTTGGAGAATTTTTATATCAATCGTTTCGGACGTAAGCTGTATTCCATGTTTTTTGAATATTACACGGAGAATCTCTGGGGTAGACATCCCAGTGAGATTGATGCTTCTTGGGGCGCACAGCGTGTCAAGGGATTGTCAATCGTAGCTATTTTAAAGGATGTCTTTGGTAAGATCTTCAAGAAAAAGAACCGTAAAGTAGAGACTTCCCTGATTGAGGAATTTAAGTATCCCAAGCTCGGTCCCGGACAGTTGTGGGATGTGACCGCAGCAGAGGTGGAGAAGCTTGGCGGTACAATCATTAAGAATGCGAAAGTTACCAAGATCCATAAGAATGCAGAGAACAAGCTTACCGGAGTAACCTATGTAAAGGAGGGCAAAGAGGTACAGGTAGACGGTGATTATGTGATTTCCTCCATGCCGGTGAAGGATCTGGTTGGCGGTATGAATGATGTACCTGCAGATGCAGCAAGAATTGCAGCAGGACTTCCCTATCGTGATTATATGACACTTGGTGTTTTGGTTCCGAAGATTAATCTGGTGAACAAAACCCATATCAAGACGGTGAACAATATTGTTCCGGACTGCTGGGTTTATGTACAGGATCGTAATGTGAAGCTGGGACGTTTCCAGATTTACAACAACTGGTCTCCTTATATGATTAAGGATCTTGAGCATACTGTATGGATCGGTCTTGAGTACTTTGTTAATGAAGGCGATGAATACTGGAACATGACCGAGAAAGAGTTTGCGAAGATCGGTGTCAGTGAAATGATCAAGCTTGGTCTGATCGACAGTCCGGATGTGGTACTGGATGTTCATATGGAGAAGGTAAAGAAAGCTTATCCGGCCTACTTTGATACTTATGATGAGATGGACAAGTTGGTTGATTACTTAAGCTCGATTGAGAATCTGTACTGTGTTGGACGTAACGGCCAGCATCGTTATAACAATATTGATCATTCCATGGTTACTTCTTTTGAAGCGGTTAAGAATATTTTAACCGGAAGCAAGGACAAGAAGAATATCTGGAGTGTCAATACCGAGCAGGAATATCATGAGACTTCCAATGAGGAAGGAAATGAAGCAGAGGTTGATTGATAGAAAACTGGTTATAAAATTATAAAAGCACAGAGACCTGTGTGGTATGAAAATATAAGTGTGAGAAATAAAGATATATAAAGATATCCCCGATAAATTAAAATGTTTATCGGGGACTTTTTATGCGTTTGTTTTATGAAAAAACTCTTAAATCATTAAATTCATGTTTTATTTACGGAACAGGGACTGTCTGGCTCCGTGGTTGGCTTCTCTGTGATGCAGCGTATCGTCTACGGTATCCATACGAAGTCCGGCGTCGATGAAGTCACAGTATTTGCAGAAGGTATAATCTGCACGGCTTGTCCGGATATCCTTACGAAGCTTCTGATACTGTGGAGAGTTCCAGGCTTCCTTTAACGGCGTCTTTGTAAGGTCTGCTAAAGTAGTTGCTTCAAAGTTATCACAGCAGCAGATTCCCATGCGGCCGTCCGGGAAGATGAACATATCGGTGTAAGGCATCAGACAGGTTTCCTTGATGATCTTTACATCGTTCGTCTTGTTCGGAGCGCTTCCGGCACGGTTACTCAATACGGCATCCATGTATCGCATCTGGATCAGCAGTTCAACATCCTTGAATTCTTCCGGATGGGACTTTGCATATTCGTAAATTTCCTTCACATTATCATGCAGCTTCATATCTCTACAGTAATTGTTGATGATCAGCTGATTGACGTAAGGAATAATTTCCCTGACTTTGTCTACATTAAGAAGCAGGCCGTTACTGGAAAGGAAGATGAAGCTGTGAGGAAGTTTCTCTCTGCAATATTTATGAAATTCCACAATTCTGGTATCCAGAAAAGGTTCATTATTACCATAAAGTGTCAGGTGACCGGTGTATCCCCAGTCGGCAAGCTGGTCAATAATACTGTAAAATAAAGAATCTTCCATACGCTTGTATGGACGTTTCTCGGCATTTTTGTTAGCGGTACAGAAAGAACAGGTGCTGTTGCAGCGGTTGATGGTTTCTAAGTTAACCACAAGCGGCATTGGCGGCTCTTCTGTGGACAGGAAGTAATCAATATATTCCTGCTGTAATTTATTTCTGGTGGAACGCTGCAGCTTCAAATAGCTGTTGGAAGAAAGGTTGGGAAAATATTTCTGAAGATTCCAACCGATGACTCCACCAAAATTATGATATTTTACTGACATGTCAAATCTCCTCTTTGGATCTTTTATAAAATTGGTACTCAATAGTTATATCCTAACATTGATTTTATGGGGCGTCAAGTTAATAGCGTTGCAATAAGGGCCGGAGTCGTGCTAAAATAGACTGATATATTGCGGAGGAAATGACAATGACTTCTTTTTTGGAAAAACATCGGAAAGGGATTTTTACAGGTACGATCCTGATCTCCTTTTTGACGATATGGATCTATAATTTTCTGACCCCTCACTATACGGATGATTATGCGTATACGTTGGAAGTACAGGAGGCAAAATCCCTGTGGGATCTTATAAAGCAACAGTACGTGGAATACATGTATCATAACTGCCGGGTGATCGGACAGTTTAATCTGCGTGTGTTTCTGTCGATGGATAAATGGGTGTTTAATATTGCAAACAGTGTAATGTATGTGGCCCTTGTCCTGCTGATTTATGCTTCTGTAAAGAGAAAGAAGAAGCATGATATTTTTGTTCTGCTTTTAAGTCTTGCTTTTGTGTGGAGATATTCGGTGCGGTTTGGAGAAACCATGCTCTGGTTGTGCGGTTCCTGTAATTATTTATGGGGAAGTGTTATCATGGTTGGATTCCTTGTATGGTACCGGCATCAATTGGAGCGGACCGAAAATGCGATGAAGCATCCGGTACTTACGGCGATTCTTGGCTTTGTATTCGGACTTGCGGCCGGATGGTGTAATGAAAATACTTCGGGCGGCGTTTTTCTGGCATGGCTTTTCTTTACATGGATTTATCTGATGAACTGGAACGCAGATTCGGCGAAAGACAGCAGCGGGCAATCCTGGCTGATGCGGATCAAAACAAGAGTGCAGGCGTATATGATTACTTCCGGAGCCGGAGTTGCCTGCGGACTTCTGGCAATGGTGCTGTGTCCCGGAATCCGGAGCCGTGTGGATGATACGGATGAGACATTTACAGGGCTTGCGAAGCTGCTTTCCCGCTTCTATAAGATTACGGTATCCATTGAAGAACTGTTTGGAGAAGTCCTGATTCTTTTAGTGATTGCGATAGTGATTCTGGTATTGCAAAAGAAGTGGAAGGACTGGAAAGCGGTTGCATCCAATGAATCTGTCGTTTTTCTGCTGGTGGCACTGGCAACCTGCTATGCTTTAATCGTGATCCCACCTCCAACACCAAGGGCCTATTATGGAGCGGGAGTATTCCTGTTCATTGCCTGTATTCAGGCAATTCATGACTGCGATAAAAAGGAATTTACGGTGGCCTTACTGCGTTACGGACTGGCAGCGGTATTATGTTTATGGCTGATCTTTACCTATTTTGATAATATGATTAACCTGTGGCGTATCAACCGTGAGAATAACGAGCGTATAGAACTGATTATCAATGCCGGTAAGGACAACGGGGGAAGCGGCAGTGTAGTGGTTCCAAAGTTTCGTGAGGAGTTTCAGAATCCCTACAGTGCGGCGCATGACTCGGATATGACGGATGATCCGGGGTTCTGGATCAACCTGTTTTATGAATCATATTATAATGTGGATTCTGTAACAGCCATTCCCCGTGATGAATGGGATGAGTTATATGGAGAAAAGGAAGAATGATCGTTTTGAAAATCCTTGGTCTGTTATTCTGGCTGTTGGTGATCCCTGCGGGATTGGGACTTCTGTTCCGAAAAGCACCTGTGCAGGATCAGCTGCCGGAAAAGCTGCAGACGACAGGCGTGACTTTAGTAATAGGATATCTCATATCGTTTACTCTTTTGGAGATTGTTGGAATTCCGGTGATGCTGTTTTCTGTATATCATGGATATTCCAGAATGGTGATTGTGTATGCCGTTTTGCAGATATCGGGAGCTATAGCAGGCTTTGAGCTCTGGCTATACAGAAAGAAGAAGGTAAAGAAAATATCCGATGCTCTAAAAGAAATGAAGCGCTTCCCGTGGCTTCGAAGGGAGCCCTGTGATACTTGGGAAGGAAGGATCCTTTTTATACTGTTTCTGGTGCTTGTAGGATTTCAGCTTTATATGGCATTTACGAGGGCTTCCTTTGACGGAGATGATGCGTATTATGTGGTACAGGCTCTTACGGCACAGCAGACCGATGCGTTATACCGGATTGATCCCAACCGGGGAGTGAGTGTGCCTCTTGACGCCCGTCATGCGTTGGCGCTTTTCCCTGTCTGGCAGGCTTTTATTGGGACGATGTGCGGAATACATGCAACAATTGTCGCGCACAGTGTGGCGCCGCTTTTGCTGATTCCGCTGACTTATCTCATCTATTATGAAATCGGGCGTGAACTATTTTGTAACAAAAAACGGCTGCTTCCGATGTTTATGGCGTTGATGGCACTTTGGCAGATGTTCGGGAATGTGTCAATTTATACGGCAGAGACCTTTTTCCTGACACGCACCTGGCAGGGAAAGTCCTTTGCGGGAAACTTTATTGTTCCGGCGGTATTTTGGATCTTTCTGTGTCTTTTCCGTGAGGATGAGAGTGACCGCAGGGGGATGTGGCTTCTGCTTACACTGCTCAATCTGGCAGCAGGAGCGAGCAGTTCATTAGCTGTGCTGTTAAGCTGTGCACTAACTATGGGACTTGGTGTATTACTAACCATTCGGAGCCGCAGATTTCGGGATTTGATTTGCACAGGACTGAGCTGTGTGCTGGGTGGTGCTTATGTTGTGTTGTATATGATGTTGTAAGTTGGGAATCATTAAATTTATATTTCATATTCTGATACATTTGCCTGGAAAGATGTAAGAATGTGATCAGGGTTTGATTTGAGTTGTGTCCGATGATTAGATGATGGAAATAGAAAGGGCTGGGCTCACGTACATGTTTGGAATTTTTATGGAAAGCCTTGTGATTTTTAAATTGTATACAGGACTTCGGGGATTGTTCGTGCTTTCCCTGCTTGCGTGGATTTATCTGTTGTTCCGTGAAAAGGACAAGACGATCCGGACTTTATTTGTCTATGCTCCGATTCTGATTCTGATAGTATTTCTGTTTCCCTTGAGCCGGAAGTTTTTCGTGGCAGCAGGCCTGGATGGAGAGACATATTACCGGGTGATCTGGACGATTCCGATGGGTATGGTAGCGGTTTATGGCGGGTGTTCCCTGTTTGCACGTTTCCGGAAGATTGGAACGGTAGTGATCGGAGCGTGTATCATTCTGCTTGGTACGTATGTTTATCATGGAACGTATATTTCAAAAGCAGAGAATCTGTATCATATTCCGGATTCGGTGATACATGTGTGTGATTATATTGGAAATAAGGATGCAGATAATATGGTCACGGCACTGTTCCCGGATGAGATGATTCATTTTGTAAGACAGTATGATGCAACAATCCGTATGCCGTATGGAAGAGACATGCTGGTAGAGCGGTGGAATTATTATCAACCGGTACATGATATTATTAAAAATAATGAAGTTCTTCCGATGGAAGAGCTTTTGACAGAAACGCGTAAGCAATACAGTCAGTATCTGGT
>USDI01000090.1 GCA_900553305.1 uncultured Lachnospiraceae bacterium | reverse complement strand
ATAACACAACATTCTGAGTCTTTGTTATTTTAATTTGTTATTTTATTTTGTTATTTTAATTTCTAATTTTTATTACAATTCCTTATATCACCTTTTCAAAATTTCTTATTATATTTTTATTCATTTCTTTTCTAATTACCTACTATGCTCTGTCTTAATAATGCTCTACCTTATATACTAATCTTTATGACCTTACTTCCTGTATTCCCTATCACTCAGCCTCCAGATTGTTCATGCTGAGAACTTCATCATTCAGGGAAAACATCTTATCATCCAGTGCTGCCACCATATCCGCACATTCAATCAGCTCTCGTTGAATATGCTCCGGTACGTTTCCTTCGAACTTATAATGAATCTTATGTTCTAAGCTCGCCCAGAAGTCCATCGCTACGGTCCGGATCTGAATCTCTACCTTGGTATCCACAATCCGGTCTGACAAATATACTGGAACGGTGACAATCATATGATAACTGCGATAACCGCTCGGCTTCGGATTCTTCAGATAATCCTTCACCGAAATTACCTTAATGTCACTCTGATTGCTGATCATGTCGGCAATACGGTAAATGTCCGACACAAACGAACAGATCACGCGGATCCCCGCAATGTCGTTGATATATTCCACCATATTGGAAATCGTCGATTCATAGCCATACCGCCTTAATTTCTTAACAATGCTCTCCGATGTCTTAATCCGGGATTTAATATGCTCAATCGGATTGTAGCTGTGTACGTGCTGAAATTCATCATTCAGAATCTCCAGCTTCGTACCAATCTGTTTCAGAGCCGAACTATAAATAAGAATAACTTCTTTCCAGTTATCCACATCGCCATCGCGTCCTGTGATAATATCCATAAGTAACCCTTCCTCTCCCTCTTCGGGAGTCCCCATACTCCATTTATATAATAGCATATTTTCACAGGAAAATGCATGTTTTTATAAAATTTTTATACATTTTTCATAATAAACTTATCGACGAATTTCCTCTATTTATTCCGGATATAGAGTTCATAATGTTCACTCTCGCTAACCCGTGTAAAATGCTCCTTAATATAAGCCGTATCCACTGCTCCATAGCCATAAAGCGTCGGCCACTCCGGAATTTCCTTCGTTTCATCATAGATTTCTTTCGGAATCAGGACACACTGTGCATCCGCAGTTTCTACTTCTTCCAGTTCTTTATCATAATAAAATTTCAGCACATACTTCTGGTAATCATCTACTGGAAAGCAGGTCTGCAAGTCTTCCGTATGTCCCCGGAAAACATCCGCAATTTCTGTTTCACGCTCTGCATACTGGGAATGATATGAGGGTCCGTAAAGTTCAAACAACGCAAACCCCAAAAGCAGCAGACAGCAATACTTTCCTGCAGCAACCATCGTATCTTCAGGGAATCGGAACACCAGCCCCACCAGAAGCTTCAGCAGCCATACCAGCATCAGGCTGACCGGAACTGCAAGGAAGGAAAATACCCGGTAATACGGCTGCACGCTCTGAATCACCAGCATCACCGGAACCATCACCACGGATACCGCCAGATAGACATGGAAGAACCACGAATCCTCGTCCTTTTTGCGTGAAAAGCATGCACTCACGATGGCGAGCACGCCCCCGATGGCAAGGATCACCACAAGTGCCGTGCCAAGTCCTGCATAGAACAGACTGAACGCGCCCGTAAGATAATGGAACAGCTCCTTCACGATATAGCTTCGCTCATCCCCCTGAATATAAGGGGTTGCCAGCATATATTCCATACCGGTCCGCGATGCCTCAAACGGGGTTTTCAGGATGATTTTCACCTGATAAATTCCATAATAAATGCTGGCCGGATCCTTCGACATGAGATTTGATCCGATTGCAAGCCAGATCACCGCATACAGTAAAACGGTCAGAACGGCTGCCACAACGGAAGCAGCTATCAGCTTCCAGAGTGTTTTATACTTTTTCGTAAAAAGAAGGGTAATTCCCCCCGCGATACAGACCGGAATAACCCAGAATGTCGAGCTTATCAGAGTATACAATCCCCCTGTCAGGGACAGGATGTAAAGGATATAATCTCTTTTTCGTGCCTGCTCCTTACAGATCTTAAAAAGACTTAACAGGGCAAGCAGATAACAGGTTGCTGCAAGCGTATAGCCGCGCCCCTGCACCGATAAATTGTTGACCTGCCAGACTGCCACGTATAAGAATACAACACCTGCCGAAAAGAACCGGTTCAGGAACTTCTTTGCAAGCTGATACAGAAGAAGCATGTTGGCGCAGGACGAAAGAAACGAAACTCCCCGAAGTCCAATATAGGAATTTCCCAGATAGTCAAGAAATGCCGACAGTACCGAATAAAAGACATGATTATTCGGCACCGGCCAGTGAATCGCCGCATAGATCGGCCCCCTTGAAATAAAGGAATAGTAAGTATACAGTTCGTCATACCACGGCTTGATTACGAACATACTGACCGCATAATAGATTGCCATGCCCAGAAAAAACAGGCTGAATAATTTATTTTCCAATATAAACGCTTTGATTTTTTTCATTTGAATTCCTTTTCTCCCCAATATAGACAATAAATATTGCTATTCTGTATGAATGCAGGCATTCCCGGAAAGCAGTGACACCTAATTCCGAACACTTACCAGATGATAAACATTAAAATAATACCGCTCCAACAGATAGGTTCCCTCTTCGGTATAAGCAATCCCTTCGGTCTCCCATTCCTTCAACAGATTCTCCCTGCTGTTAAAGCTGCCGAAGAAATAAACATTCCTTTCCTTCACAAGCTGCAAAAGCTCTGTGGTATCCTCAAGTCCCCGGCACTGCGGAAGCAGCTCTGCAATCAGGTCTTCCGGATTGCTTCCATACAGCCAGATCTCATTTGAATCCTTCAGATAACAGGCTGTCACAGCCTGCACGTGATCGAAGTTGCAAAGCACCACCGCATCCTCCGGAAAATCTGACAGAAAGCTCTGCGTTGCTTCCATCTCTACGATCTTCTTATGCTCTTCCCCGTAAAAGCCCTGCATATTCGAATGTCCCGCCAGAAGAAACGGCACAAACAACAGAATACCCCAGTTCTTTTCGACGGAATCCCACAATACCACTGCTGCCACAAGCCACATCGCGCCAAGACAGGGGATAAGATACCGGTATACGAAAATCGGGCGGTTCAGAATCGAGCAAACAAATCCGACAAGTGTCGTAAATACTGCAATCCATAATCCGGTAAGCAAAAAGAAACGTTCCCCCGCATCCTTTCTTTTCATAAGGAAGGAATACAGAAATGCTGCACCAAAAATTAAAATCATTACACAGGCCAGCACGTAATTCTTCTTCACCGCATAGGAAACCGGCAGGAAAATATATTTCATGCATCCGAAAATACTCTTCCAGGTAAGCGGCTGGATCCAGTAGCTGCTGCTTACTGTCCGTACCTGCGACAAAAAGAACGGAAGCCACGGAAGATAGGCAAGTATGGATAACCCGGCGCAGAGCAGCACCTTCCAGATTCCGTTCCGGGCAGATATCCTGTTTTGCTCCTGTATGGTTACTTCGTTCTGTATTGCTTTCCAGTCTTCTGATTGTTCATGATGTACCTGTACCTTATCACAGACAGATTTTCCGGCTTTGCTTTTGTATGCCATAATAGCCAAAAATACAAATACCGCAATATAGATCGCAATCACCGCCACACACGCATAATACTGGGTATATGCCGTGAGAATTCCATAAACCCAAAATAAAACCCAGTGTTTATTATCCTTCCACCATTTTATAAATCCATTTTCTCCATTGCCGGATCCCGATGCTGAAACTACTCCGGATGTTACTTCTCTCAACGAAAATGCCTGGTTCAGTTCACAGCTATGTACGAAAGCCGCCATAATAAAGAACAATGCCAGAGAGTACATCCGGATCTCCACCGTATAGTTCGAGATCTGCGGCATCGTCATTACCAGAAACCAGAACAACCCTGCAACATGCAGCCCGAAGTTCTTTCGAATTGCCGTCAGCGTGTAAACAAAGATTCCCACGAACGGAAGCATCGATGCAAGCTTGCACAGCACGATCGAGGAAGCCGCAGGCACCAGTACCTTCCCAATATCATGAAAGAGCTTCAAGTACCAGTAATAAAGCGGCGGATGCACATCCTTTCCTGTCAGGACTGCAATTTCCTTATAACTATGCTGTATGAAATTCACAGAAAATACTTCGTCAAACCAGATGTCCTGTCCGAACGCCTGAAACAGGCATACAAAGAAGGAAAGAATTCCCAAAATCAGAAAGAGAACTCCACAACCATTCTTCCATTTTTCATCCGGTGTTCCCAAAATAAGCTTTTGTATTGTTTTCATTCGAAAATGCTGTTACCTTTACTAATTTTCTAATTTTTCATCTTTCTTATGATACCATGTCTGCCTCTAAAAACAAAGTTATTGCCAAATATTTTTTCTTTCTTTATAATGAAGTGAATCTATTTAAACGGATAAAAGACAAATCCATATGGATTACCTTCAGTGAGGAATAGTTTATGAACACAAAAACAGCTACCTTTTTCAAAAAAGCAGATCAGTACCGTACCGCTATCATCATCGGCATATTCTTTCTGTATACCGTATTCATGCAGGCATGCCCTTCTCTTGCCGGCTTATCCCATGAGTATAAGACCGGCATATTTGTTGTAATCCTGCTCCTTTATCTGGCAGGATGCTTTTTCATGGCAAAGACGAAACGTCTCACCACCGATGATAAGGTATTTCTTCTGATTACCGGCGGCGTGATTCTGCGGAGCTATTACGTGATCTGTACCGGCGTGGTTGACCGTCAGCATGACGAAGGATACTTCTCCGGATTGTCGGATGATCTGATTAATCCCGGCCACCTTGGCTACATCGAATACCTGTGTAAGTTCGGACATCTTCCGGATTTCAGCCCGTATAAGCTGTTTTCCTATTATCATCCGCCCTTTCACCACATCCTCTCCTGTCTGTTCATTGATCTGCAGATGCTGTTTGGTACCGGTGACCGTCTGGCGTTTGAAAACATCCAGGCTCTGACCCTTTTATATTCCAGCCTGTGTCTTACCGTCGGATATGGTGTTTTAAAGAAAATGAAGTGCTCCGATACCTGTATGGTACTCGCCATGGCACTGCTCACGTTCCACCCGGGCATGATTTATATGTCGGCTAGTGTGAACAACGATATGTTATCGACATTGCTCACCTTTACCTGCTTCTACTTCGCCCTGTGCTGGATGGAGCATAAATCTCTGAAAAATCTCATTCTTATTGCCTTATCGTTAGGCTTTGGAATGATTACCAAATTAAATGTTGCTGTGATGGCATTCCCTCTGGCGGCCGTTTTCCTGATGCATTTTGTGAAAGAGTGCAAAGCCGGACGTGTCTGGAAATCCATCCGTGAATTTGCCATTTTCGGTGTTCTGACTGCCGGAATCGGTCTTTCCTGGGTAATCCGGAACCTCGTTTTCTACAATACCAATCCGGGCGTGCCGATTCTGCCTCCGGAATCCGAGCAGTACATCGGCAAATTCTCCTACTGGCAGATTTTCGGACTTCCTGCCTCTGCGGAGCTTGCTTATCCGTTCCATACCATCAACGGAAATACCATCTGCAACACCTGGCAGATTTTGTTCCGGACCTCCATCTTTGACGAAGTCCGTCCGGAATTATCCGATTTCCTTTTACAGTGCTGCCGTGTTGCCCTGATCCTTGCAACAACGCTTGGTATTTTGTTATTTGTCATCAATATTCTCATGGCAATCCGCGAAATCCGCAAAGGAAACCGCGAACTCGGTGTATTTCTGCTGGTTGGTTACATTCTCGTTGTACTGACCTTTATTGCTTTTATTATTAAATACCCTTATACCTGCAGCGCCAACTTCCGCTATGTGGTGGTCGGACTTCTGTTCTCCGTTATCGGACTGATCCAGTTCTGCGACCACTCCCGTATGGAAAACAGGGTACATAAGGTCTGTGCAGCCGTATTGGAATATCTGGTACTTTCTTTTGTCATCATCGTCACGCTGATTCTGCTTACCTGGAACCAGTGGTAATTATAAGGAGATCCTGAAATGTTTCGTTTATGGGCTAAAATATTCAAAGAAAATCATTTAATCAAAGACGTAGTGATCTGCAACGATCAGGAGGATACCCGTACCCATAAGGTGTTTCAGGCCCTGGATGAGGCCTGCTACGAACTGGATCTCACCCGTCCCATCTGGCTGGATCTTAATATCAAGGATTTCAAACGCCATTCCAGGACACGATTTACGAAAGACAGTTTCATTGAGCATATTGATTTTGATTACCTTGAAATTCAGGTCATTGAAGAAGATTAAAATTCGATTTTAAAGGGTCTGTGCAGGATAAACCGCACAGGCTCTTTTATATTTGGAATATCTCTAAATCATTTTTGAATAAAACAATTGACACTGCATATCTTATGTAGTAGTATTTATTTATTCCTAATGTAGTTTTAAATACTACGTGTTGTTATTAAAGGAGGTTTTATTATGCAAATTACAATTCGTGAGCCCGGAAGTGCTCTTACCCATTTTATAGCAATGTTACTGGCCGCCTTTGCTGCTACCCCGTTATTAGCCAAAGCAGCCCGCTATGCCAGCAGGGAATCTATTATCGCACTCAGCATTTTCTGTGTGAGCATGATTCTTTTATATGGAGCAAGTGCAACCTACCACTCCTTAAATCTGTCCGGACGCCCTTTACGCATCTTCCGTAAGATCGATCACATGATGATCTTCGTGCTGATCGCCGGTTCCTATACCCCGATCTGCCTGGCTGTCCTTGGCGGAAAACTCGGCTACACCTTACTTGCCGTTATCTGGGGGCTTGCCCTGTTCGGCATGATCCTGAAAGCCTGCTGGATCACCTGTCCGAAATGGTTTTCCTCCGTGATTTATATTGCCATGGGTTGGGCCTGTGTTGCCGTATTCGGTCCACTCCTTCAGGTACTCCCAACTGCTGCATTCCTCTGGCTGCTTGCCGGCGGCATCATCTACACCATCGGCGGTGTGATCTACGCCTTAAAGCTCCCCTTATTCAATGCAAAGCATGAGTTCTTCGGCTCCCACGAAATCTTCCACCTCTTCGTCATGGCCGGAAGTTTCTGTCACTTCATCTTCATGTATTGTTACGTGGCTTAAGGGCTATAGAAAACTCTAGCATTTTCCAGAATTTGCAAATTAAGTTATATCAAAAGTCCAACCAACTTAGTTCTTAGTCCTTTGGAGAAACTTAGAAGTTCTTCTATTTCATTTTATAACCAGCAATGCCCGGACACGGATGTCCGGGCAAGGAGCAATCGAACCTGGATGGTTCGTTGTGACGTTTGCGTTATACTTCAAAATCTTACATGAAATAGTTAGAACTTCTTAGTTTCGGATAATCGACTAAGAACAAGTTGATTGGACTTTAATATATCCCAATCTATTTTACATCCGCATATCCATTAGGATTCATACTCTGCCATCTCCAGGAATCCTCGCACATTTCCTTAATATCATACTGTGCTTCCCAACCCAACTCTCTCTTTGCTTTATCCGCATTGGAATAGCATGTGGCAATATCACCGGCACGGCGCGGTTTAATCACATACGGGATCTTCACACCGGTAGCCGCTTCGAAGTTCTTCACAATATCAAGAACGCTGTAACCCTTACCGGTTCCAAGATTGTAAATTTCCAGTCCGACCTTCTCATCGAGCTTCTTAATGGCTTTTACATGGCCGATCGCAAGATCGACAACATGAATATAATCACGTACTCCGGTTCCGTCCGGGGTATCATAATCATTACCAAATACACCAAGCTCTTTCAGCTTACCAACCGCAACCTGTGTCACATACGGCATAAGGTTATTCGGAATACCATTCGGGTTTTCACCGATGAGTCCGCTCTTATGTGCGCCGATCGGATTGAAATATCTTAACAAAATCACATTCCATTCCGGATCTGCCTTCTGCATGTCGGTAAGAATCTGCTCTAACATGGATTTCGTCCAGCCGTAAGGATTGGTGCACTGTCCCTTCGGGC
>USDI01000089.1 GCA_900553305.1 uncultured Lachnospiraceae bacterium | reverse complement strand
GATCAGTCGGCAACATATCCATGGGGAACAATGGAATATCCCAATTTATATGCATTATTGGGAGAGGCATCACCTGATTACCATCATCCTTATGAAGTGGGAAGTGCCGGAATATGGGTGGCGGTTATTGTGTTGGGAGTGTTGGCGTATTATCTTTATGGAGTCAAAATGATTGTTACAGATCAAATAGCAGTCAGTATCGCATTATTTTCAGTTTCCGTAGTGGTTTACACCCTGCCCCATATGCATGAGCGTTACGGATTTATGGTAGATCTTCTGGCTATTTTGTATGGTATGCTGAGGGCGGAAAAACTCTTTGTGACATGTGGGTTCCTATTGGTTTCTTTTCTAAGTTATATGCCGTATCTGAATGGAATTCATATTTTTCCGATGAGCTATGTTGCGGTTGGACTGCTTGTGCTGATTTTGCTTGTTGGAAAAGATTTGTATAAACAGATCGCAGCAGTTCGGCCTAAAGCACAAGAATCCAGTCTTTAAGCAGACGCAGATGCATTCCATATTCACGGGAAACCGGAAATCCGGATACCACCGGATAAAATACGAAAAAGCATGCAATGGCAATCACCAGATAGACGGTGATTGCTATTTTACTTTTCGGGAATCTTTTGATGAGGAGATGTATCACATATCCCATCATCAGGATCGTAAAGAGACTGGCGGGGAAGTAGTGATAAATAAAGGTGATCCGGCCACCGGAAAGTCCAAGGATCACCCAGGGCAGGTACTGGGTGAGATAACCGATCGTTAAAAAGCCTGCCTTGCCATCACGGCGTGCGATCCACTGAATAAAGGTGATGAGCACGCAGGGGATTCCGACCCACCAGATCACCGGATTTCCCATGCTGCTTACGGCGCTTACTTTCGTGGCGCTTACGGCATCGTTCGCATCAAGCAGCGGCATCCAGATGACAGGCCATTCATAGTAGGGCGAGCTGTAGTAATGCTCGGCCTTTAAGGTCGAGTGATACCAGAACATATACTGAGTGTTTTTAATGGTTTTATCAATCAGTCCGTTGTAGCCGTCTGCGCCGACAACGGGAATATAGGCAAGTGTATACAGAACAAGTGGAAGTATTACGAAAAATCCGACACAGAATAAAAACAGCCGGAAGGTCTGCTGCTTCGGGAAATGCAGGATCGTATACCAGATAAAAAGGATGGCGAGGCCGGCAGCCGCATAGACGCCGGTTAGTTTCGTAGCAATGGCAAGGGACATACCGATACCGCACAGTGCCAGAAGAACGGCAACACGGAAGGGCGGGAATGGATCCGAAAGGCACTCCGGAGTCTGGCGATATTGGTGATCTGCCAGAAAATAGCGGTACAGATAGTAGTATGCCAGAATAATAAAGAACGCTACGAAAATATCGATCGTGGCAATTCTCGATAACATAAAGTGCATACAGTCAAACACCAGCAGGATCGTGGTGGCTGTTGCTGCAAAGGTATTCTGAAAGAGCCGCTTTGCAAAGAGATAGAAAAGCGGAACCATAAAAATTCCAAAGAGAGCCGACATAAAACGCCAGCCAAACGGAGTCATGCCAAACATCCGGATGCCTAAAGAAATCAGAATTTTACCAAGCTGCGGATGGGTGGTTTCGTAAGTGACCAGTCCGTGAATAAATTCATAGGCGGTACGTCCGTGATAGACTTCGTCAAACATCGTGCCGTTCAGATAGGTTTTGACCGCGGGAAACAGATCCTGCTCGTCAAACAAAGCAGAATATTTCGCATCATAAATCGGAGATAAAACCGTGCCGTCCGGAGAAGTAAGAACCAGCTCATTGATGACACATTCTTCATCTAAAGCGACAATTCCCAGATAGCGGAGGTTATAGTTGATCGCAATGGTATTCCAGGCAAAGACCGACTCGGCAGTGGCCTCCCCCTGAACAACCTCCCAGGCACCGGTTACTTCATTGAAGGCAGAGATTGAGAATTTACGGGTATTGAGATTGCCTAAGAACATATGAATCGATCCGACATCCACATAGTCCCCTAAATCAATGACAATATCCCGGTCTTCGGCCGTAGCCGTATAGGCGCTTTGCGGCGCAGAGATGTTCCCGATCCGGTAAAAAACCAGAATTGTAAAAAATAAAGTAAGAACTCCCATGGCGAGATAATCCCATTTCGTCATAAATGTACTTTCTATGAAATGTTTTTTGAAAAAAATACTTAAAAAATTCCGGATCCGATTCATCATTGACTGACCTTTCCAAGGAGTTATTTTCCAGACCAGTATAACAATTCTTCGGATTGGAAACAATGGTAAAAAAGAAAGTGAGGGTTTATGAAATGAATCGATATTTACAGATTACGAATATCCATGGAAGGGAAATTCTGGACTCCAGGGGGAATCCGACGGTGGAAGCGGAGGTGGTGCTTACCGATACGGAAACCGGAGAACGGTTCTGTGAACATGCCGCAGTTCCTTCAGGAGCCAGTACCGGACAGTTTGAAGCGATTGAATTAAGGGATGGCGAGCCGAGATACTGTGGACTTGGCGTAAGAA
Organism: uncultured Lachnospiraceae bacterium; assembly: GCA_900553305.1. Taxonomy (GTDB): domain Bacteria; phylum Bacillota; class Clostridia; order Lachnospirales; family Lachnospiraceae; genus Suilimivivens. The sequence continues at coordinate 5,648 of USDI01000089.1, read as the reverse complement.
AAGCGGTTGCGAACATCAATACCAGAATCAAAGAGGCACTGGTCGGTAAAAACGGGTTAAAGCAGTCCCTTATTGACTGGATTCTGATTGAAACGGATGGAACAGATAACAAAGGAAGTCTCGGAGCAAATGCCATGCTGGCAGTATCTCTTGCCAATGCGAAGGCAGCAGCCAAGGCAATGCGATTACCGTTATACCAGTATCTGGGAGGAGTAAATGCCAAGGTGCTTCCGATTCCCATGATGAACATTTTAAACGGAGGTGCGCATGCAGCCAACAATCTGGATGTGCAGGAGTTCATGATTATGCCGGTCGGTGCACATTCCTTTCAGGAGGGACTCCAGTGGTGTACGGAGGTTTTTCACCGTCTTGCCGATCTTTTAAGAAAGAAGGGACTTACCACCGCTGTTGGTGATGAGGGTGGTTTTGCGCCGGATCTTTCCGGAGAGGAAGAGGCCATTGAATATATTCTGGAAGCGGTCAAAAAGGCAGGTTACAAACCTGGAAAGGACTTTAAGATTGCCATGGATGCCGCAGCCTCTGAATGGAAAGGTGGACAGAAGGGCGAATATCTGCAGCCGAAGTCCGGACAGTCCTTTACTTCGGAAGAGCTGATTGCACACTGGAAGCAGCTCATTACGAAATATCCGATTTTTTCTATTGAGGATGCGCTGGATGAAGAAGACTGGTCAGGCTGGCAGATGCTGACCGAAAAGCTTGGCAATAAGGTACAGCTTGTCGGGGATGATCTGTTTGTAACCAATGCCAAGCGGCTTGGAGCAGGAATCAAGCTTCACTGTGGAAATTCGATTCTAATTAAGTTAAATCAGATCGGCACACTCACTGAAACTATGGAAACCATTGATATTGCGCATAAGGCAGGTTACACGGCGGTGATTTCCCACCGGTCCGGTGAAACGGAGGACACAACCATTGCAGACCTTGCGGTTGCCATGAATGCCGGACAGATTAAAACAGGCGCACCCTCCCGGTCGGAGCGTGTGGCGAAATACAACCAGCTTTTGCGTATTGAGGAGGAGCTTGGGGAAACAGCGGTCTATCTGACCGGATACGGGGATACGGAAAAATAAGCTGAAATCTTATGCTATAGTTTACACAGCAGCCGGACGCTTGCTGTCTGGCTGCGTAAGAATATGATTTAGAAGTGAGCAGGCTCCTTTTGCGGAGCAAAACTTCAAATGAGCCTGCGAATCGTTACTGGAATGAGGTACGAGTGAACAGTAACAATTTTACCAAGAAATTTTTCTTCAAAATCAGGTTGTTTATGGTTGACGTAACAAGGAAGAACCGATAAACTGGAAGAGTACGAAAAAAGATGAAGGGGTATCAGACACGAATGAAAAAAAGATTTTTAAACATGTTACAAAAGACAGTTGCGATGGCAATGGTCGTTGCGGTACTGGGAATGCTTCCAATGGGACAGGTATCTGCAGCGAATGCAAACGGGGCAATTGCACAGGGGGTAGACGCTTCCAAGCACAACGGTGCGGTAAACTGGGGACAGGTTGCAGCTTCTGGAATGCAGTTTGCTTTTATCAAGGTGGGAAGCACCTATAGCGGTGTGGATCCGCAGTTCGCAGCGAACATTACGGGAGCACAGTCTGCCGGCTTGAAGACAGGTATTTATCTGTATTCCTATGCAACAACACCGGAACAGGCACAGCAGGAGGCCAACCTGGTTTTACAGTGGATTGAAGGCTATACTGTAAACTATCCGATCGTGTTTGATATTGAGGATAAATGCCATAAGAACTTAAGCAACCAGCAGCTCATTGATATTATCAATGCGTTCTGTACCACGATTGATGCAGCCGGTTATTATCCGATGGTTTATTCCTATAAGAATATGTTTGACACCAAGTTAAGCATCTGCGGCTGGGACCGCTGGGTGGCACAGTACAACAGCTCCTGCGGACATACCAATAACGTATGCTTCTGGCAGTACAGCAGTTCCGGTAAGGTCAACGGATTTTCCGGAAGAGTGGATGTGAACTACCAGTTCAAGGACTACAGCAATTTGATTATTTCCGATGGATTTATTGAACATAACGGAAATGTGCGTTTTTACCGGAGCTGGAAGATGCAGAAGGGCTGGATAGATTTCAATGATACCCGTTACTATCTGGACGGAGCGGGAAATCTGGTCCGCGGGTGGTACACCGAAGGAGATAAGAACTATTATCTTACACCGGGAGACGGAAGCATTGCCAGAGGACAGTGCAATGTGGACGGTGCGGACTTTTACTTTACGGCAGAGGGCGTAAAGACCGCAGGCTGGGTAGTGATCAACGACCAGAAGTTCTTTTACGAGCCTGCTAACAACGGAATTATGAAACGTGACTGGTACAGTGATGAGAAGGGAAATGTTTACTTTTTTGACCGTACCGATGGACATATGCTCACCGGCGCACAGGCAATTGACGGTGTGGAATTCCTGTTCAGCGCAGAAGGAATCCGTCAGACCGGATGGGTGACCTTAGAGAACGGAACCTTCTTTTACGATCCAGCTTTACGACCCAGCAACCGGAACAAAGGTCAGAGGCTTCTACGATGATGCAGCCGGTAGACATTATCTGTCCGCAGATGACGGACACCTGGTAACCGGAGCAGCAACGATCGAGAAGAAGAATTACTTCTTCAGTCCGGAAGGCGTGATGATGACCGGTATTGTGGAAACCGAAACCGGAAGCTTCTATTATGATCCGGCAACCGGAGAACTCGTAAAGAATCAGGATCTTAACTTGAACGGAGCACTGTTCCACGCAGATAAAACAGGACTTTTAACAGCAGTTGAGGTTCCGTCAGATCCAGAGCAGACCACAGCAAAATAAGCACTTGCAATTCGTTGATACTTATGATAAACTAAACCTTGCTTGGCATTAGGAGGTAATGAAATGGCAGTCGTAAAGATTATTATTCAGATTATTTTCATATTATTATGTATCGCACTTACGGTACTGGTATTAATGCAGGAAGGAAAGTCAGCAGGACTTGGAGCCATCAGTGGTATGGCAGAGACTTACTGGGGTAAGAACAAGGGACGTTCCATGGAAGGCAATCTCGTGAAGATCACGAAGTATCTGGCCATCGGATTTATGTTGATTTCTATTGTTTTGAATTTGAGCGTATTTTAAAGAGCTTGGTTGAGGGCATTCCTGTTGGGAATGCCCTTTTTATGTAGAGCACTTAGTGAAAGCAAGTCAAAGACGCAGCTTGAACTTAGTGCAGCAGGTACATGTAGAGTATTTAGTGAAAGCAGATGTAAGAGATGGCTTGAACTAGTGCAGCAGGTATATGAGGAATAGAAACTGTGAAGAAGAAAACAAGAGAAGAACGGAAAAACTTAATCATACAGCTTGTCGAGGATTCCTGTTATGTTCCGATGAAGGAAAAGGAACTTGCAATCTTCATGCAGGTAGAGCCAGAGGAGAGGGAAGAATTAAAGTCGATTCTCCAGGAACTTTTGAATGATGGCAGTCTTCAGATGACGAAGCGTGGCAAGTATATCAAGGGAGACGGGCAGGCAAAGCAGCAGGTGGGAACCTTTATCAGTAACAGTCGTGGCTTTGGATTCGTAGAGGTGGAAGGACAGGAGGAAGACCTTTTTATACCGGAGGAGTATACCGGCGGTGCATTTCACCTGGATACGGTTCAGGTGGAGCTTCTTAAGGATCAGAGAGGTAAGCGTAAAGAAGCCAAGGTTACCGGGATTCTGATGCACGGGATTGAGCAGGTGGTCGGAACCTATGATAAATGCAAGAGTTTCGGCTTCGTGATTCCCGATAATGAGAAGCTGAATACAGATATTTTTATTCCGGTGGAGCGTTCGAAGGGCGCAGTAACAGGACATAAGGTAGTTGCACAGATTACGGATTATGGGGATACAAAGCACAAGCCGGAAGGTAAGATCATAGAGATTTTAGGACATGTGAACGATCCGGGAGTCGATATTTTATCGATTGTGAAGGGCTTTGATCTTCCAACGGAATTTCCGGAGCGGGTGCTGAACCAGGCAGAGCGTGTGGCAAAGGAGGTATCGGAAGCGGACCGTGCCGGACGTAAAGATCTGCGGCAGTTGATGACCGTTACCATAGATGGAGAGGATGCGAAGGATTTAGATGATGCAATCAGCCTGTCCTATGAAGATGGAAAATATCATCTGGGAGTGCATATTGCGGATGTCTCGAACTATGTACAGGAAAATTCAGCCTTGGACAGGGAAGCCCTGGAACGAGGAACCAGCGTATATCTGGTTGACAGGGTGATCCCGATGCTGCCGCATGTGTTGAGTAATGGTATGTGTTCTTTGAATATGGGTGAGGATCGTCTTGCCTTAAGCTGTCTGATGACCGTAGATCAAAAAGGGAATGTCATCGATCATGAGATCGTAGAGAGTGTCATTCATGTGGATGAGCGTATGAACTATACTGATGTGAATAAGATTCTCGAAGAGAATGACCCGGCACTTTGCAGGCGGTATGAAGCCCAGGTTTCCATGTTCCGCTGTATGAAGGAACTGGCCGACATTCTTCGTGAAAAAAGAAAGAGCAGAGGATCCATTGACTTTGATTTTCCGGAGAGTAAAATTGAACTGGACAAAGAGGGTAATCCAATTTCCATTAAGCCTTATGAAAGAAGAATAGCCAATAAGATCATCGAGGATTTTATGCTGCTCGCGAATGAAACTGTGGCACAGCATTTTTACTGGATGGAGATTCCGTTCGTATACCGTACCCATGAAACACCCGATCCGGAAAAGATTATGAAACTTGGTACTTTTATCCGGAACTTCGGATATAATATAAAGGTAAAAACCGGGGATAACGAAATTCATCCTAAAGAAATTCAGAAGCTTTTGGGGAAGATTGAGGGGACTCCGGAAGAGGCACTGCTGAGTCGTCTGACGCTTCGGAGTATGAAGCGGGCTTCTTACCAGACAGAATGTATGGGACATTTTGGACTGGCCTGCTCGTATTATTGTCACTTTACCTCTCCGATCCGGCGTTATCCGGATCTGCAGATTCACCGGATTATCAAGGAACAGCTCCGGGGCAGAATGGATGGAAAAAGAATTCTTCACTATGAAGAAATCCTTCCGGAGGTGGCAAAGCATTCCTCCCGGATGGAGCGTCGTGCCGATGAGGCAGAGCGTGAAACCGAGAAGCTCAAGAAAGCACAGTACATGGTGAGCAGAATCGGAGAGAAATTTGAAGGTGTGATTTCCGGTGTGACAGCATGGGGAATTTATGTGGAGCTGCCCAATACCGTAGAAGGTATGATTCATGTATCCCGCATGGCAGGTGATTATTACTATTATGATGAACAGGCATATGAAATGATTGGCCGGGATACCGGCAGAACCTTCCGGCTGGGACAGAAGGTGGATGTGATCGTGGATGATGTGGATCTGCAGATGAAATCCGTGGATTTTGTGCTGCAAAAGGAATAATGACGAATAGTTATCCGTATAATGGTCTGACAGAATCCGGAGAAAATCAGAAAGGCTGACGAGTATGGCGAAAGAAGAATTGAAGCTTGTAGCAAATAATAAAAAAGCATATCATGATTATTTTATCGAAGAAAAGTATGAAGCAGGGCTTGTTTTACATGGAACGGAAGTAAAATCC
>USDI01000088.1 GCA_900553305.1 uncultured Lachnospiraceae bacterium | reverse complement strand
TCCGGTGGTCATGACTGCTTCATGAATCCGATCTGCCACATCCTGACTCACTTTTTTTGTTTTACCATTCAACACATTGGATACCGTAGCCGGTGACACCTCACACATTTCAGCAATATCCTTGATCGTCACAACCTTATGATCCATATCCTCATCTTCCCCTTGAATCGTTTCACACGAATACTTTCACCTTATATATTAAAATAGCATACTTCTTTTTCTTTTGTCACGCCTTTTTCTAAATCATCCATTTCTCCATGTGAATTTACTATCAATTTTAATAAAAAACCAGGGTGAAAGTATTAAATCCTAACTTCACACCCCAGTTTATTACGTCATCTATTCTCTTTCTGTAAGATTGGTCACCACACCGGCTGATTCTCAAAAGAATTCTGAATATATTCTCACTTCGAAATCCGGTCAATTGTCTCGATTTCATCCTTCGTAAAGCTCGTGTTCTCGACTGCCTTAATGTTATCAAGGATCTGGGACGGCTTCGATGCGCCTGCAAGCACCGAAGTAATCACTTCTTCCTTTAAAAGCCAGGCAAGTGCCATTTCTGCAAGAGTCTGTCCTCTTCCTTGCGCAATTTCATTCAACGCCCGAATCTTATCCAGCACCTCATCACTGAGTCTGGATTCCTGCAGGAATCTTCCGTCTGTCCTCACACGGCTGTCCTCCGGAATACCGTTCAGGTAACGGTCTGACAACATTCCCTGTGCAAGTGGTGAAAAACAGATGATCCCCTTTCCAAGCTTCTCTGACATTGCCTTCAGACCATTCTGCTCAATCGTCCGGTCAAAAATATTATAACAGTTCTGGTTAATCACAAACGGAACATGCAGTTCATCCAGAATAGCGGATGCTTTTTCGAGAGTCGGACCGTCATAGTTGGATAAGCCGACATACAAAGCCTTGCCGCTTGCCACAATCTGCGAAAGTGCTCCCATTGTTTCTTCAAGTGGGGTATTCGGATCCATCCGGTGATGATAAAAAATGTCCACATAGTCAAGTCCGAGCCGCTTTAAGGACTGGTCGATACTGGCGATCAGATATTTACGGCTTCCCCAGTCACCGTAAGGTCCCGGCCACATATCATAGCCGGCCTTTGTAGAAATAATCATCTCATCACGATACGGCATAAAATGCTCTTTTAAGATCTTTCCAAAATTACTCTCCGCACTCCCTGCCTTTGGTCCGTAATTATTTGCCAGATCAAAATGGGTGATTCCATGGTCAAACGCCGTGAAGCACATTTCCTCCATCTTCGCATAAACACCGGTATCCCCAAAGTTATGCCACAATCCCAACGACACCGCCGGGAGCATCAGACCGCTCTTTCCGCAGCGGTTGTACTTCATCTTTTCATATCTTGTATCGCTTGCAATATACATTTCTTTACCTCCTGTACCATAAAATCGCTGCTAAGCAGCTTTCCTTTTATTCATAATCAAACAATCCGTCATTCTTCTCTTCCAGTGCTTTGATGACATGATAGGTAAACTCACAGTACGGAGTGGGCACTCCATATTCCTTTCCCATGCGCATCATGGCTCCGGCAAACATATCGATCTCTGTATGACGCTTCGCATCCAGATCCTGCAGTGTGGAGTAACGTCCACGCTTTGCGGTCGGACTGCTCTTTCCTTCGATTCCAAGCGGCTTCGAGATATCCATGCCCTTCTTTGCTGCTACGGCTGTCACCTCATTACGCAGTCCGCTCCGGAGTGCCGCCATATGTTCACTGTCCGCATAGCTTCCAAAGCCTGCACCGATCATTGCCTGTGGCAGATTCTGGCTGACATTCAATGCAAATTTGTACCAGATTTCCTTCTGGATATCGGGAATGATTTCATAATGAAGTCCGGTTCCGTCAAGCAGCTCCTTTACCGCAAGTACCCGCTCGGTCGGCTCTGCAATCCCCAGCTCTCCGTAAAAGATACCCGGCGTTGTCACCGGATCGAATACCACCTGATTGCCCTTCCGTTCGGAAGTGATCTTCATAATGGAATACAGCATATGTTCTTTACCGATACGCTCTCCAATGATTTCCTCACTGTCCACCCCATTCAGAAGAGAAAGCACGGTGGTATGCTCATCCACGATCACTGCAAGGTCGTCTAAGGCTTCCCGCAGCGCACCATACTTTGTGCTCACAAGCAGCAGGTCCACACCTCTTGCTTCTTCCGGAGTCTTGACATTCAGATCATAACGCTTTCCGTTAATGACAATGCCATCTCTGCGCAGACGCTCCCTACGCTCTCCCTTTGCAACCACACAAAGCTGATCGCTTAACTTCTCCTGTAATCCCCAGACAAAGTAAGCGCCAATCGCTCCTACCCCATAAATTGCCACGGTTTCCATTTTCATACTGTCACTTCACTCCCATCCTGTCGGTTTTATTTCCCCTTTTTATATTATTTTTCTTATTCTTCTTTTATCTTCTTTCATTCCCTTTTTACCCGCTTTCAACATACCGGTATTGGATTAAAGTATAGGTCATTTTTCCTGATTTTACAATCATTTATCACCGTTGTCCGGAAGTCTCTGAACCTCCATTTACTCAAAAATGATCCACTGGATCATTTTCTCATATGCATGGCAACATCAAAAGCGCCTTTCAAAAGAAAGGCGCTCCGGCTAACTTAATAATTTTCTGCATGAACTTCGAAATAAGCCTGTGGATGTGCACACACCGGACAGATCTCAGGTGCTTTTTCACCTACCACAATATGTCCGCAATTGCGGCATTCCCAAACCTTCACTTCACTCTTTGCAAAAACTTCCTGCATCTCTACATTATGAAGAAGAGCACGATATCGTTCCTCATGCTTCTTCTCAATGGCACCGACCAACCGGAACTTTGCAGCCAGCTCCGGAAACCCTTCTTCCTCTGCTGTCTTTGCAAATCCTTCATACATATCCGTCCATTCATAGTTCTCACCGTCCGCTGCTGCCGCAAGATTCTCTGCCGTGCTTCCGATGCCGTTCAGCTCCTTGAACCACATTTTGGCGTGTTCCTTTTCATTATCGGCAGTTTTCAAAAACAAAGAGGAAATCTGTTCAAATCCGTCTTTCTTTGCTTTCGAAGCAAAGTAGGTATATTTGTTTCTTGCCTGGGATTCCCCTGCAAATGCCTCCAGCAGATTTTTTTCGGTCTGTGTTCCCGCATACTTATTTGCCATAATCTTAATCTCCTTCATCTGTCTTTTCTTGTTAAAAATTAGTAACGATTCCTATTATTAGGATATCAGATATTTTTGATTTGTCAAGCTTATATAGTACTTATATACTGATTATATTTTCCTATCTTTTAAATGGGTAAATGATAATTATCCAATATTAGAATGAAATCTTTCTATAAATAAAAGAATGATTCCTGTATAGTAGGTCTATAGACATAAACTACAGATTATTAAAAATACATTTTGTGAGATCAGTAAAACATACCTGTAGGGAAAGGCGCAACTATGGAACAGCATCACAGCTTTCAATTAGACAGCCGAACCGGCTACTTTAAGAATAACGGCGTAGATATCATGGCCTTTATGGATATCTATCCGGCCGGACATCAGTCCGGTGTCAGCATGATTATGCATGGAAGCCGCATTGCGACGAACGGCGATCTCCGTTTCGAACCGACTCCCGGACAGTGGCAGGCGGTTCCGAAGCAGCTCGACCGGACACTCGATGAAAGGAACAATACGATCACGACCAAATTATGCTATCCCGATGAAGACCAGCATCTTACCGGTTTCAATCCTCTGATTTATCCCGATTTCAAATTCACCTATGAGGTAAAGGTTCATGGTGAGGACGATCATGTCATTGTATCCGTAGATCTGGACCGCCCGGTTCCGGAGGAATTCTTAGGGAAACTATGCTTCAACCTGGAACTGGTTCCGCATATTCTGTTCGGAAAGCCCTGGATCATGGATAAGAAGCAGGGAATTTTTCCACCGCAGCCAAACGGTCCGACCCTTCAGACTCCCGGCAACCATTTACACCCTTACAAAGAACCGGATACCACCATGCGCATGCCGCTTGACAAACTGGTACATAACCGGACCTCTTATAATCCGGCAACCGCAGATACCCTGATTGCAGAGCCTTATGCGGTCGGCAGACGGTTCACCTCCCGTCCGGATGATCCTTACCGGCGCTTTACCGTTGAAAGTATCGGTGCGGATTTGAAGCTGTATGACGGCCGCATGAACCATAACAACGGGTGGTTTATATTGAGCAGTGAGGTTCCTGCCGGCAAAACCAGGGATGCGATTCACTGGATTATCACACCTCACGTTGTAGACAACTGGATGTATTCTCCTGTGGTACAGGTTTCCCAGGTGGGCTATCATCCGGCTGCTTCGAAGGCAGCCGTGATTGAACTGGATCAACGGGAAAACAGCCGTGAGGATGCCGTGCTTTATCAGATCACGGAAAACGGACCTGTGGAGATTCAGCGCGGTACTCCGAAAGAATGGGGTGACTTTTTACGCTATCATTATTTGAAATATGACTTTTCCGACATTCAGGATGAGGGCTTATACGAGGTTGTTTACGGCAGCAGCACTTCTGCAATCTTCCGCATTGCCGGGGATATTTATGATCGTGGAGTGTGGCAGCCGGTACTGGAATATTTCCTTCCGATCCAGATGTGTCATATGCGTGTGAGCGAAAAATACCGGGTATGGCATGATCTGTGCCACAACGACGATGCGCGTATGGCACCGGTGAATTATAACCATTTCGACGGCTATGTGCAGGGGCCTTCTACCCTGACAAAATATCAGCCCGGTGACAGGGTGCCCGGACTCAATGCAGGCGGCTGGCACGATGCCGGAGACTTTGACCTTCGCGTGGAATCACAAGCCGGAGAATCCTACAATCTGGCGCTTGCCTTTGAAGCATTCCATGTGGATTACGATGTAACCACCATCGATCAGGAGCATAAGATTACAGAAATCCACCAGCCGGATGGTAAAAATGATATTTTACAACAGATCGAACATGGTGTACTGAGTGTCGTTTCCGGCTACCGCGCTCTGGGACGCCTGTATCGCGGTATCATCTGTAACGATCTGCGCCAGTATGTCCTTCTTGGTGATCCTGCTGCCATGACCGGAAATATTGCGGGTGATGAAGATGACCGGTGGGTATTTACCGAAGACAACTCTCCAAGACAGCTTATGACAGCGGCCCAGCTTGCCGGTGCGTCCCGTGCTTTAAAAGGCTTTAACGATGAATTAAGCAGTGAAGCTTTGCAGGATGCGATTGAGCTTTATGAAAGTACCGTTGGAGATCATCTGGTAAACGAAAACTTTGCCTCCTTCCATGCGGTAACCGACGGAAGTGACAAGACGGATCATGCCAGAGTCCATGCAGCCGTTGAACTTTTCTTAACGACAGGAGACGACTGCTATAAGGACTATCTGCTTCGCCAGTGTGATTTTATTGTGGAAAATATTAAGACGCTCGGCTGGATCATCTGCCGTGTGGTTCACCAGTTAAAAGATCAGGATTTCACGGAAAGAATCCGTGAGGCCATGCTCGGACTGAAAGCTTCTATTGATGAAGAGAGTAAAGAAACCCCTTACGGAATCCCGTACCGCCCATTAATCTGGGGTGCAGGCTGGGGAATTCAGCGGATGGGATTCGAATATTATTTCCTGCATGAAGCCTTTCCGGATATCTTCGAACCGGATCTGATTCTCCGTGCATTGAATTTCGTATTGGGATGCCATCCCGGAGCAAATACCGCTTCCTTTGCATCCGGAGTTGGGGCACGCTCCGCTACCGTTGCCTACGGTATGAACCGTGCCGATTACTCCTATATTCCGGGCGGCGTAATCTCCGGTACGGCACTGATCCGCCCCGACTTCCCGGAACTGCTGGAATTCCCGTACCTGTGGCAGCAGGGAGAATATGTACTCGGTGGCGGATCCTCCAATTATATGTTCTTAGTTTTAGCGGCCCAGAAGGTCTTACTTGAAAAATAAAGAATCAGCATCCAGATACAGAATGCGGCGTTCCCGGATCCCTGACTGAATACAAAGTCTAAAGTGGAAATCCGGGCTCCGCACATCTGACGGATATCCGGAACCAGCACAAACAGAATCTGCCAGGTCAGCATGTGGACCAGCACCATCTTTTTCGGAAGGAATGTTATCTGAACGGAATTCAATAGGATTTCATCGTTAAAGCTTTCTTCTCTTTTTTAATTCCAAGAACAAAAAAACGCAACACCGGAATTCTTGAAAAGATTTCATACAACAAAAGTGCCCCTCCGAAGGCCGCAATGGCTGTCAGAAGATAAAGAACCACTCCCGGTAATTCCGTGTACTTATACAGGAAATAAGCACAGGCAGACAACGGCAGATAGTGAAAAATATACAACCCAAAGCTTTTGGATGCCAACCGGTCTCCCGCCTCGGATTCCCTGTTGCACCACCGCTTCATGCCCCCAGGAATGGCAAGGCACATGATATAGCCATAGCTGATTGCAAGCGGACTGTCCACAGAGGGAGCTACCGCATAATTCTGTCCCCAGTCATGCCAGGTATAAGCAATTCCCAAGGCTGCGGCCACGATTATAAGCGGAATACAAAACCGTGCAAGGCAATCCGTAACCTTTTCCCATGAAAACACATAATACCCCAGTAGAAAAGCAAATCCATAGATTCCAAACCGATACACTGCAATGACCGGTGTATTCAGAATCTGTGCACATCCCCATGCCGGAATAACCAACAGAACAAGAATCAGCAATAACATTTCATTATTACATTGATCCAACCAATGTTCCATCCACCCCGAAAGCCGTCCCTTTTCCAGCTTACGGATCAGAAGCAGCACCATAGACAGAATCCACATGACCTGTATCGTCCACAGCACTCCGATTCCCGACACACACATAATCAGATACAAAACTACTTTCGGTATTGCCGACAGATCCATCTGCTCAAAGGCATGGCTGATTGCCATATTGAAATATCCCTGCATCCAGCCTATGACCAGAAGCCCCAGTGTTGACGGAATCAGAAGCTTTCTCGTTCTTGCACGCCGGTATTCTTTGTCCGTATGACGATCCAGATAATACTTGGAACATATTCCGCTTATCAGAAACAGAATCATCATAAACCAGGGATAAAGTAAATACTGCACCACATCCTGTCCATGAAAATCCGTTACCGGTCCGATTACCCCATCCCTTATAACTGAATTAAATATATAGATTACATGATAAATCACCACTAATAAAATCGTAAATGACCGGATATGATCTATGTAATATTTTCTCATCATTTTCTCACCTTTGCTATGTTTTTTAACAATTATAGCAAATTATATGCAAAAGCGCTATCAACTATTGCTAACATCATATCCATCTTCATGTTAATTTCTGTGGCATTTTATCCGTTTGACAAATTCACAACCCAGCGTTCCTTTTTTAACTCATGGTTTGCAACGATAATTTTGCCGACATCCAGTGCTTTTACGGCAAAGTACATCATAACCGGACTGACATTGGTAAAGAATGCCAGAATGAGAAGCATTGGAATCATGACAGCCGTCGTTCCTCCGTCTACGAGAAAACCGACTTTCGTATCTCCTCCGGCACGACATACTGCAAGCTGTGTATTCACATAAGTCCACAACGGCATGAAAAGAGCCATCATCAGAAGCATTGCCCGGCAGATATTCTGTGCATCCATACTTAAGTTTCCGAAAACAACCGGTACAAGCACAACCGTCACCATTCCGACAAGCCCCATTGCACAACCAAATACCACCGCGGCCGATAACATCCATGTCCTTTCCTTCCGGGCATAATTAAGTTCATTCTTTCCAAGTGTCTTGCCGATAAGGACTCCTGTTGCAGTCGTAATTCCATCAAAGGAAATAAAGAACAGGTTTGCAATGGAAAAGCTTGCTGCCATACCGGATACGACTGCTGCATTTCCTCTTCCGTTATAAATCGCTGCCGTAAAGCTTTCTGACAAAACCAACATCATCTGGGAAATGATCAGAAGCGACCCTTTCTTTAAAATTCTTCCAAACAACGCCCAGTCAATTCTCTTAAAGACGGAAAAACTGATAAATTCCGGGCGGTCCTTAATTGCATAACCTATCAAAAGCAGCATTTCCACTGTCTTTGCAATGATGGTTGCATATGCTGCACCTTCTACTTCCAGTCGCGGCATC
>USDI01000087.1 GCA_900553305.1 uncultured Lachnospiraceae bacterium | reverse complement strand
ATCTTCCATGTAGTTGTAGCCTACCACATCCAGACCATTGGTAAAGGCCTCGGTCTGTTTTTCCCAGAAATCTGCTTCCTTTTCCGTGGCTGCATTTTGTGTCTGATCCTGCCCCTTGGCCATGGCATCGTCCAATCCGCTCCAAAAAGAACAGATTCCATTGCTGACCGGTCTTGTCGGGTCTAAGGTCCTGATACACTCTGCAAGCTTTGTGGCAGCGGAATAGCCCTGATTCAGTCCACCTCTTTCCGGTATTTCATTTCCTGTAGACCACATGATAACCGATGGATGAACCCTGTCTCTTTTGATAAACGCGGTCAGATCCTTCTCCCACAAAGCTGCAAAATACTGGCTGTAATCGCCGGTACGTTTCGCCATTCCCCATGCATCAAAAGCCTCGTCAAAAATATACATTCCCAGTCTGTCACAGGCCTCCACAAGCACCCTGGACGGTGGATTATGCGCGGTTCTGATTGCATTGAAGCCGGTTTCCTTAAGCTTCCTTATCTTTCTTTCCTCACACTCATATAAACTGACCGCTCCCAGCAAGCCATTGTCATGATGAACACAGCCTCCCCTGAGTTTGATCGTTTTTCCATTTATCTGAAGTCCTCTTATGGAATCCACAGTAATGGTACGAACACCAAACAGTGTCTCCGCTTCATCCACAGTCTGTACCGGAACCGGATTGCTATGGGTGCGGAAAACCCCCTGATCTGTTACGGTTGCCTTCACGATATACAAATTGGGATTTTCAGCATCCCAAAGCAATGGATTGGATAGATGAATGGAAATTCTGGCTGTTTCCCGATTATTCTTTCCAACTTCAATCATGCGCCTCGCTTCCGCCACAGCCTTTTCCTCCGGCTCACCTTCCTTCCACAATTCCACCTTTACTTCCACCATATGGTTTTCCAGTGTCTCATTTCCGATCTCTACCTGTGCCTCCAGAAAGGCAATCTGATCCGTAACTTCCCTGGTAACCACGTTAATTCCATCCGGCAGGATAAATACTCTCGGACTGTGGCACAGGGTCACTCCCCGGAACAGACCGGAACCGGTGTACCATCTTGAACTGGGCTGCACGCCGGTATTTACGTTGATCGTAATTCTGTTTTCTTCACCAAAGGTCACATAATCCGTCAAATCAACATAAAAAGGAGAATAGCCATAATGATGTTCCCCCACCTTACAGCCGTTCACATCAATAGAGGTATGCATCATCACCCCATCAAACTGCAGTCCTACCAGATCCTTTTCCCATTCTCTGGGAATCATCACATATCTGGTATAATTGCAGGTATCCCCCGGATAATAACCGGAATCGTACTGTGCTGGTGCCTCCTTCGTCACATCAAGGTGAATCATTCCATCATGTGGGAGATTCACAAGTTCTCCCGGATCCTGCTGCAGCATGCCCACAGAGTCCAGCATTCCTCGTCTGAAACACCATTTTTCATCTAAATTAGTACGTTGCATTCTGTTTCCTCCTCTTCTGATCTTACATGATCAAATGATTTTTTTATCGCTTCAGAAGCAAAAGCTTCCGCTTGTACAGAATCGTTACTCTTTCTCTACCATATATACCTTTTGGATCTGATAAAGCCTGTCTATATTGCTCCACTGGGATTCCGGTGTCATCACCTCTGTGCTGAGAGTCCTGTCTGCTTCCTTCCAGGTCAGTCTGGTAAGACGATATTTTCCCTCTTCATAGTCATACCCCTCACCCTCATCCTCGTAGAAGTCGAAGCAGCCATCCCGGCCGGTATAAACCGTAACGCAGCAATTACCGTCAAGCTCCCGGGTGGAACCGGCAAAGTCTGTCTTCAGGAGGATCCCTCCTTCTTTGACAAATAATGGTATTCGGTCAATAGATGCACAGACCTCAATCCACTGTCCCCCTTCGTAATAGGTATTGGTCCAGTAATCATACCAGCCGTGTGCCTCCGGCAGATATACCCTCCTTGTTTTAACGGTATCCGTAAGTTCTGATGAATTTTCTCCATAATACATAGGTTCTGTGACCGGACAAACCATCAGTTCTTCTCCGAACAAATACTGATCCATAATATGAAAAACCTCTGTTTCTTCCGGATAGGCAAAAGCAAGCAGCTTCATCATGGAACGATCCTTCAGCCAGCACAGACCGGCACAGGAATAAATATAAGGCATCAGTGTATATCTCAGATGATTCATTTGTACAAGAACATCATAAAAAGGGATTTCTGTATTTTCAAAATGCCAAAGTTCTCTTCTGCAGTCTGTTCCATGCCCGCGGAATACCGGAAGGAAGCATGCCCACTGATACCATCTGACGAACAATTCACGATATCCCAGATCCTCTGTTCCCATATCATAATGTCCCTTCCAAAACCATAGATTACCATTCTTTACAAAAAATGCACCTATATCCACTGTCCAGAATGGCAGACCACTGGCACTGAATTGTAAGCCTGCTGCAATCTGTTTTCGGAGTGTCTCCCATGAAGCCTCTATGTCTCCTGACCAGAGGACTGTTCCAAAACGCTGCTGCCCGGTCCATGCACTTCTGGTAAGATTAAAAACTCTTTTCTCATTATCCTGCTCCCCTCTTTGTCCCTCGTAAATTCCCTGTGCATGATATAACGCATAGGCATTTGTTTTTTCTGCGGGAAGATGGTTTTCCGTTGTTTCACAGTACTCGGCATACATTTTCGCCGGTTCTGTTCTTTCCACATGATTCCATTCCGGAGTAAACGGTTCACTGCTGTCACACCACCATGCATCAACCCCGTGCGCATACAGTCCCCTTTTTACCTGCTCCCAATACAGCTGTCTTCCTTCTGCGGATAAGGCATTATAAATGCTGCATCCCGGCAAAAGAAGCTGTCTTTCCGCAAATTCTTTATAATTCTCTGTCTCCTGATCCATGTTAGGCCATATGGACAGCATAAAATGCACCTTCGCCTCATGAAGCTGTTCCATCATATCGTCCGGATCCGGAAAGCGTGTTTCATCAAAGGTTTTCTGTCCCCAAAGATTGCCCTTCCACGAGCACCAGTCGAGAACAATTCCATCTATGCCAATATTACGCTCACGATACTCCTTTACCGTATCCAGGATTTCTTTCTGGGTTTCATATCGTTCCTGAGACTGTATATATCCATATGCCCATCTTGGTAAAATTGTGACCTTTCCGGTTAAGCTCCGATATTGTGCAATTACTCCATCCATGGTCTCACCATTGATAAAATAGAAATCCATTTCCGGATCTGCCTCAGTGTAAATATAAGAACCATATAACGTATCACTGAAAATCAACGGACTATAGGTGTCCACCAGTATCCCATATCCTAATGTAGAAATCAGCATCGGTATGGCTATCTTCCGGTTTGCCTGATGCAAGTACAGTGTCTGTCCGCGCAGGGAGGCAAATCCCTCCTCATGCTGTCCAAGTCCATATAAGGCTTCGTTTTCCGCCCATTCCAGATACATTCTTGTATGATAGCTTTTGCCAAGCGGTACTTTGGCAGCTTCCATAACTACCTCTTTATCCCCATCCGGGGTATGTACCTTCTCGATCCTGCTGCTTTGTGCTTCCAGTCTGTAAACCGTAAATTCCTCCAGATTTTTACTTTCCCTTTCCCGCTCCTTTAACAGCCGCTTTCCATGACTGTCAAAATAGCTGTAAGAAGCTGTCTTTTTATTAACAACAAGCATAAGTCTTCTCATTTTCAGCCATATTTCCGTATCCGTTTCCATATAATCCCAATCCGTGAATACGGTTCTTAACAGCACTCCTGGCTTTTCTGTATTGCTGAACTCTTCCCTTTGTGTATAAGTCACCCTTATGACAGCGTCATTTTTCGGCTCTATTCTATGAATTCCAGCTTCAGAATAAAGATAAAGAGTGTTCTCTTTTCTTTCTGCTTTTTCAATTGCCCTGCTTTTTCCTTTCACGACATTCAGCATATCTTTTCCTCCATCGGGTACCATAACCCTTCCTTCATCTTTTGAAAAACGACTCATCGTATTACAGATTCTGAGCTCTCACGATACTATTATTATAGTTCATCCGTTTTAGATTATTAGTATTACATCTGCCATTTTTCACAAAAATATGTCGTGTTATTGTAACTTTATCCGTTGTGGCAAAAGAAGTTCCTTATGCTTTCAGGAAATCTCAGAACACCGTCTTTTCTTAAATAATTCTGGATTTATGATATAGTTTCCAGATAACATTTTCCCAGACATATCTCTCCATCCGCCTGCTTCACCACCGTGAACTCTGCCAGTCCTCCGGTCTGACATTCTTCGTTTGTCTGTGCAGAGATCAGATTACCGAGAGAATAATAAACCAGCATCCTGTGTTGTTCCGAATCCCTTTTCCATCCGACAGAATCTGCCTCATAAGCCGTTCCATCATTTTCAACAATCTCCCACTTCTGCACGACATGGGGATGCGTTCCGATCACTGCATCGACTCCCTCCCGGTAAAAGAAGTCCCTGTAATATTCCTGCTGATCGTCAATTTCTGTTTCATACTCCGTTCCCCAGTGCACGAAAACCATAACCACATCTGCCCGGCTCTTTGCATAGGAAAGCTGCCGGTGCATACGTTCTTCATCTCCAAGCTTTTCTACCAGATGAGGATAGCCTTCCGGCTCCGGCATGCCATTTGTCCCATAGGTGTACCCGACAAAGGCAAAGCGGATCCCGTTGATTTCCATGAATTTTACGGCAGCCTCCGGAGCTTCACTGTAGCTTTTTGCAGACTGCACTCCCACATAGGAAATTCCTTTTTCATCCCAGAAATCCGTCGTCGTATTGATCCCGTAAATTCCCTGATCCAGTGCATGATTATTGGCAAGGGTAATGAGATTGAATCCGGCTCTTTCCATGGCATCCCCTACTTCTGTCGGCGTTCCAAAGCGGGGATAACCACTGACACGCTTGTGGTCTGTCACAAAAATCGTCTCCTGATTTACTGCTGCCAGATCTGCATTCTGAAGCTTATCCCGGACAGAGTCATAAAAGGAATCGTACAAATTCTCTGCTGTCACTTCTCCGTCTCTTTGCTTCTTCTGTTCTGCTGCGAGCAGACTTAAATGGATCAGATTATCGCCTACACAGACCACCTGAGCCTGCTGCTCCTTTGACTCTCCTGCATATTTAAGTCCAAAGTCCTTCCAGATCCAGCAGGTACTTGTACTATCCTCAGCAATACGGTCTTTCCCGGTATAAATGTCAGGCTCAGCCCCTGCCTCGTTATTTTGTAAATCCCCACCGGTTTTTGGATCCTTCAGACGATATTGGTTGAGAATCAAACTGTTTTTCCTGCCCCGGGCAATTGACTCAATCTCTTTCCCAAGTGAAGAAGACATCCACACCGGTCTCATCACATCCGTACTGATATTACGATCTCTGTCTTCTCCTTCTGCTGCTTCTTTTTCTATAATTTTGTCTGCTTCTTCATCCTGGGCTTTTACATATTCATTATTCTGTTCCGGATACTCCTGCAGACGGTAAATGAAGATATGCTGCTCCAGACGGATGTCATTCTTTTTCTCCCAGATGGGAAGATGCCTGCCGTAGCTCCCATGCTTCCAGACAAGCAATACCAGCTCTTCCTGCTGATCCCTGTCAATATCCATTACCAGAACATCCTGCACCTGCCAGTCCGCCGGAGTTTTCCATATGTGCTCCGATTGATCTCTTTTCGTAAATCGGTGACGGTCTCCGGCATCCCCCATATCCGTTTTCACCACCCGGAGTGTCCGTTTTTTCAAAATCACCTCACAGCCTTCATAAAAAAACTCCTTTTCCTCCCAGGAAATCCAGCGGGGCAGAAAAGCTCCATACCACCACAAGGTGAAAACAGCAGTGATGCTTACCACCACTGCTATTCCACCTGCTATAATCCATTTTGTATGCCGGACTGCCTTATCCATCCCAGGAGTACCGGTAGCTCTTCGTCCAGGACGGCTGTTCCACTTCATTGTCATACTCATACTCCATATCGTCATTCAATTCCATGCCGATCATCTGTCTCCATTCGGAGTCCGTCATCCGGCTGTCAATCGGTACCGTGAATTCATAATAACTGAATGTACCGCCTACCGCAAGCCGCAGCTTTCCATCCACCGGCACAACCACAGAAATTCTGGAAACTCCACCAATGGCTTCTTCCAGAATTGTGCCATTGGGATCGGTCGCAATATCCACAACAAGTGCTGCCGGGAACTCCCGTGAATCGACGTATTCCTCTGTGGTCTGATCCCTGATGGTCTCTTTCCAGAAATGCTCCAGATTTCCGCCAAATGTCCGGATCAGCTCATAATCTTCATCGGTAACAGTACTGCCACCCTCCAGCTCCTTAATCGAAATTTCTGCAAGCTGATCAGATAACTGCTGCAGCTTCTCCAAATTCTCTTTATCCTTCGCAGAAAGAATACCAAACCGCTCCATTCCTTCAGAAGTATTCTTTGCAAGGCTGCCCAGTGCATGGAAGATCTCCGGTTCCGGCTCTACATAGCCCCGGTCATCCATCTCTTCCATACCGCCACCCATTTCGGCAAGCATCTGTTTCGAATACAGAACGGTATCGTGCTTTAACTCTGTATAACTTCCTAAGAAGCTTTCCAGGTTCTTCTTCCGCCATTCCTCGTTACGCATGAACGATGGATACCCTTCATCCCGCTCCTCAAGCAATGGACACAGTGTCTGTAACCATCCTGCATAAAGGCTGCCGTTCCACAGCGTATCGTCCGCATTCCGAACAGCATTCTGCAGCTTCTCCATATTTTCTGCATAGCCCTGATACTCGAACGCACCGTTATCTTCTAAAATTCTCTTCGCTGTATCCGAGCCCAAAACCGCCGGGACATCCATTGCCATCGGAAGCATTCTATTGCTTCCGTCTGCATTTTCCCTGACCTTACTATAGGTTAGATTCGTAAAAATCGCTTCATCAAGGGTGAACCGCTGTCCCATAAAGCGGAAGCCCTTCGCTTCCTGTGTCTTATCCGTTTCACCGTTGTCATCCATAAAGACAGCAGAATTAATTGCTGGAGGATCAAGCTTTCCGGTAAGCTCATGGAAGGCATCAAATGCAGTCTCATTTCCTATCAGATTTCCGGTGCCCGCTCCATCTCCATAAGCCTCACGGATTAACGGCGCATATTCATAGAATCCGGAATCATCACTTGCCCCTGCGAAAAAGGACGTAATGGTATATACCGCCTCCCAATCCTGAAAGGCCTCATTGCTTAAGGCCATTGTCATAAGAAGTGCTGCCCGGTCGGTAAGCTCCTGTTTCTGTGCAAAATTTCTTCGTCCATACCACATCATTGCCCGGAAGTACTGCTCCAGTGCCTCCTCTCCCTCATAATAGCCACGTGGCTTATACTGGGAATAGTCCTCCATCTCTCCTTCAAAAAGTGCTGAATCATAGATGCCGTCCGCTGCTTCAATAAAGGACAACTCCTGATCCACCGCGTTCTTCACTTCATCCGGAATCGAAATTGCTGCTTCATCCCCCATCAGGGAGACTCCAACTGCAAAGAATCCCACATTTAAAGCGGCTGCCTGTTCCCATTCACTCCCTTTTAATTCCTCATACTGTGTCAGGCAGGTCTGATACATGGAATGGCTCATTTCCTTTACCATGGAAGCAAGATAATCCCGTTCTGTTGTCCGTTGCAGCAGCGCAAAATACAGATGATAGGTATGCATCATCGAATCCACGGTCACAAAACTCGGCACCTGACTATAGCGGTTGTATTCATACACATCAAAGAACTCGCTATAACCACTGTCCATCACAATAAAGTTATTGGCTGCAAGCTTCCCGGAAATATCCTCATCCGTATCATAAGCATAGAACTGTTCAAGGTTCTCAATGTTCGATAAATCAGGAGCTGTCTGATAAGCTGCTACCGATGGGGTATAATCCCGTAACGGCTCCTGCGTACTAAGATCATTTAAGTAGATCCTCTGCTGCCCAGCCGCCTGATCCTGCAGCTTTACGGTTCCTTCACTGCCTGTTCCATCAGGCTTTCCCTGCGTTGCATCTTCCTGTGAAGACGGATCTTCCTGCTCCGAATCCTTATTCTGATCGTAATATTCCTTTCCGGTTTCAACTGTCTGCTTTGCCAACTGTCCGAACGCCGAACATCCTCCTAAGGTACTGATTACCAGCACTCCCGATAAGACAAGCGCCAGCAGCTGTCTGTTCTTCATTGCCATATGCATCCTCCCTTTCTTACTCCTTATATGATTCGTTTACCTGCAAATTGCCCTTTA
>USDI01000086.1 GCA_900553305.1 uncultured Lachnospiraceae bacterium | reverse complement strand
ATATTAGAGTTAGAAGAAAAGATTATAATTTTGCAAAATAAGCGTCAGAACACAGAAAAGGAACGTAAGAACACAGAAAAAGAGCGCGAAAACACGATTGAATCCATTGTTTTATTTGGCAGAAAATTAGGTGGAAGTAAGGAACAGGTCAGGAAAGAATTACAGGAAAGGTGTTCATTAAAGGAAGAAGAGGAAGAAGAAAAACTGGAATTATATTGGAAAGATTAAATATTCAAAAAATGAATAATAATAAAAAATCCTTTTCAGGTTTCCTTTAATGAAGATTGGATACAACAACTGCTCCGGAGCTGGATGTTTTTGCAGAGAAGGAATTAACGGATACGAAGGAGCTTGTATTTGATTTTGAGGGACTTGAATATATCTCATCAGCAGGGCTTCGGGTTCTTTTAAAAATACAGAAGCTGATGAATACAAAAGGAACAATGAAGGTCATTCATGTCAGTGAGATGATTCAGGAAGTGTTCGATATTACAGGATTTGTAGATATACTGACTATAGAGTAAATAGGGGATTAGAGCTTGATATTAATAATTATAAGAAACAACCGAGCCATCATCCAGAACGAAGATTGCCTGAACATCAGGATAATTTTCGAGCAGGGTGGTGGCTTTCTCATAGCCAAGGATGAAACATAACGTAGATAGGGCATCACCGGTAACGGAGTCATCACTTAAAATGGTTACCTGGGACAGACCGCTGTTCACCGGATAGCCATTTTCGGTAGAAAGAATATGATGATAGAGAACACCGTTCACCTCAAAATAGCGTTCGTAATTTCCGGAAGAAACCACGCTGCAGTCCGAATCCTCAACGGTAAGCAGGGCAGTACCGGTATCGGCAAAGGGCTTCTGGATTCCCACATGGAACGGAGAACCGTCAGGCTTTTCTCCAATGGCAAGGATGTTGCCGCCAAGGCTGATGATCGCACTTTTCACTCCTTCACCTGACAGGTATTCCTTCATGCGGTCAGCAATATAGCCCTTGGCAATGAAACCAAGATCAAGGGCCATTCCTTCTTCGGTAAGCTTTACCTGTTGGTCCTTTATGAAAATCTTACGGTAATCGACATGTGTTAAAGCTTCGGAAAGAACGTCATCCGAAGGGATAGCAGGATCAGTTGTTTCATGGAAATCCCAGAGGGATGACACCGCACCGATGGAAGGGTCAATGGCTCCATCGGTGCGGGATGCATAATCGCATGCCGTCTGTAATAAGGTAATCGTATCGGAATCTACGGTAATGTACTCACCGGGATGTGCGTTGATCCGGGAAATGTCGCTTGTCGGAATGCTCTTGCTGTATAGATTTTCATAGTGTTCAGCGAGAGACATGCAGCCCTCTAACAGCTCATTTCCACGCTCTTCATTCTCTGCATCGTAGATGGTAACGGAAATAAAGGTATCAAAATAAAAGCCGGTTGCGGATACCTGCACAGGTAGCGGTTTGCAGCCGGTCATTCCAAGAAGGAGCACACCGGATAAGAGGAAGGTAATATAGAGTTTTAATCTTTTTTGTTTGTATCGGAACATAAATCTATGGTACAATGTGCGAAAGAGAAAATCAAGAAAAGAAAATTACCTGTACGGATAAGAAACAGGAAAAAGAAGGTTGTGTATGAAATATTCCAATTATGATGATGACGATAACGACAGAGGCTTAAGTCTTCCTGTGATTTATACGATTATTGCCATGGCAGGGATTGTGCTCATCGTGATTCTTGTTGTGGTTTCCCAGAATACACGCAGCAATCGGAAAACGGCTGCAAAGGTTACCCCGACACCCGTTGTCGAGGCTGTGGATTTAAATAACGGAGAAAGTGGAGAAACGGGAGAGAACACCGGTCTCCGTTCCGAAGACCTGGATTTCTGGAATATGTATGGAGGACGGAATGCAGGCGAAGTGGTAGAAGAAACTCCGATGCCTTCTCCCTCTCCGTCCGAAGAGCCGTCTCCATCACCGACACCGACAGAGAACCCAGCCTATGAGGATGTGCAGAAGAATTCAATTGATTTTACGAAAATTAAAATTGTAAATGACCAGATGGGATATTATCCGGATGGTGAGAAAACCTCCAGACTCGGGGTAGAATTGTCCAAGAGCAACGGTAAGGTAGACTTTGACTGGCTGAAACGGAATGGCATTGATTTCGTGATGTTAAAGATCGGTGGAAGAGGCTATGAAAGTGGTGTGATTTCATTGGATGAACAGTTTACGGATTATATCGAAGCAGCGAAGAAGGCCGATCTGGATATCGGAGTTACCTTTTATTCCCAGGCGGTGAGCGTGACAGAGGCCGTCGATGAAGCCAATTTTGTAATCAATCAGTTACAGTCCTATACAATCCGTTATCCGGTGGCACTTGTTATGGAAGAAATTACGAATGATACCGCGAGAACAGACACACTTTCCGTGGATCAGAGAAGCCGGATCGCAGAAGCCTTTCTGCAGACGATTCAGTATGACGGCTATCATGCCATTTTGTATGGAAACGAACAGTGGCTGTCAGAAAAGATCCGGCCGGAGGGATTGCTCACGAATTATGATGTGCTGCTCAATGATACAAATCCCCTTCCGGAATATCCGTATGAGTTTAAAATGTGGCGGTATGCCACGGATATTTCCCTTGCGGGAATTGAAAATGGCGGCTCATATATCATCAGCTTTGTGGACTATTCCATGAAGTAGCTGAAACATTTGGACGGTAGTCCAGGATTTTGCGGGAAACAGAAATTTCAGAATAAATATCGGCATAGGCAGAAGGAGACAGATTCTCAATGTAATTGGGAGTGAAATTCCTGCTTACGCCATTTTTAATTAAAATATCAATGGCTTTATTATAGGCAATGGCAGCCTCGGTATCGCTCTGATAGGTACCAATGGTGAAGTTGCCGTTTAAATGGATGATTGCAGCATAACGGATGCCTCTTTGGGTATTGCGGACACGGACACCGTGATAGCGGTTCAGAATCTCAATATTTTCGTAGCGGAAGTCGTATGGATCCCCGTTGATGAAACGATAGTCGCGGTTCTCCACCGCATAATTTTTAATGCCGTAGCGGTTTGCAATGTTGACCTGCATACCGTAGTCTGCAACGAAAAAGTGACGGCCACGCTGCATGATTTTGTGAGAGGAATAATAAAAAAGATCATCCCGGTCGAAACGTAAAACAGTATGTGGAGAAAGATAATATTCGAAATATTTCTGACGAAGATAAATGGGGTTTGCAAAATACAGGCCATTGTCACGGAAATTGAGAAGAATCACCCATTTTTCAAAGGGAATTACCGAACCGGTTTCGGAATAGGATGTAAGAGTAAGGCAACCATCAGACAGGAGCTTACGCGCCAATAAATAGGCAGTATGGGCTTCTTCTTTCGTGGCATAGCTTCCCAGACTGATATGTTTACTTTGATAAGTAAGTGAAGAACGGTACGTTACAGTACCGTTTTTTTGTGTGGTTTCATAAACACCGGGGAGCTTTACCGACATGAGCATTCCTTTCTTTATCAGGGTTTCTTTCTAAGTATAGCATAACTTGTAGTAAATCTGTAGAAATTATGAACGAAATTACCTGCAAATGAAATATTTTTCTTAAATTAGTAATAATTAGAAATATTTTGGACAAGTGCTGTATAGAATATTAGGAGAAAGGAAAAAGGTGATGTATAAGAAGTGGATTATTTATCTGGCAGCTTATGTTTCCCTGCTGTTTTGTTTTATTAAAGTATTTGCTTATGATGTTCTTGAAAAAGATACGATGGTCCGGAAACAGAGCCTGGTGGCATCCGGACAGCGTGTGGTAGATTATAAGGTACTTGAGAAAGAAGCCTGCATCGAATTGTCGGATGCGGATTACGAGTGTCTTCTGCGTATCGTGCAGGCAGAGGCCGGTTGTGAAGATATGGAGGGCAAGATGCTTGTTGCAGGAGTGGTACTGAACCGTGTTGCGGACGAGCATTTTCCGGACAGTGTGACCGGGGTGGTGATGCAGAAGGAGGGAGGAATCTATCAGTTTTCTCCGGTAGCAAACGGAACCTATCAGAAGGTGAAGGTATCTGAGGAAACCAAAGAAGCCGTGGACCGTGTCCTTAACGGGGAAGATCTGACAGAGGGAGCGCTTTACTTTGCATCGAGGCAGTATGCAGCAGGAGATAAAATGGCGTGGTTTGACAATCATTTAGACCGGTTGTTTGAACATGGAGGACATGAATTCTTCCGTTGAGTTGCGTATACAAAATTATCATGGAAAATCAGGAGAAAAAATTGATTCACCTGTATTTTTATGATACAATAACTTAAAATTTACTAACGATTCAAAGGAGCTTAAGGGACATGTTATATAATAGTACGAGAACAGCAGGAAAACAGGTGAAGGCTTCACAAGCAATCTTAAGAGGTTTATCTGAAGACGGTGGGTTGTTTGTACCGGAATCCATTCCGGCATTGGACAAATCTTTAAAGGAACTTTCACAGATGTCGTATCAGCAGGTTGCCTATGAGGTAATGAAGCTGTATTTAACCGATTTTACGGAAGAAGAACTTAAGAACTGTATTGAGAAAGCTTATGATGAGAAGTTTGATACCGAAGAGATTGCTCCTCTGGTTCATGCAGAAGATGCTTATTATCTGGAACTGTTCCACGGTGCAACGATTGCATTCAAGGATATGGCATTATCCATTCTTCCTCATTTACTGACAACCTCCGCAAAGAAGAATCATGTAACCAACGAAATCGTGATTCTGACGGCGACCTCAGGTGATACCGGTAAGGCAGCCCTTGCTGGATTTGCAAATGTAGAAGGAACCAGAATCGTTGTATTTTATCCGAAGAACGGTGTCAGCCCGATCCAGGAAAAGCAGATGGTTACCCAGAAGGGTAAGAATACCTTCGTAGTTGCAATTCATGGTAACTTTGATGATGCCCAGACCGGAGTGAAAAAGATCTTTAATGACCGTGACCTTGAGAAGAAGCTAAACGAAAGCGGATTCCAGCTTTCTTCCGCAAACTCCATTAATATCGGCCGTCTCCTTCCTCAGGTTGCTTATTATGTATACGCTTATGTAAAACTTCTTGCAGAAGAGCAGATCGAAGACGGTGAGCTTGTGAATATGGTCGTTCCGACCGGTAACTTCGGAAATATTTTAGCTGCTTACTATGCAAAGAAGATGGGAGTGCCGATTGGTAAACTGATCTGTGCCTCCAACGAAAACAAGGTTTTATATGATTTCTTCCGTACCGGAACCTATGATAAGAACCGTGAATTCGTATTAACCACCTCACCTTCCATGGATATTCTGATTTCCAGCAATTTGGAGCGTCTGATTTATCATATTGCAGGAGACAATGCAGACCGTAACCGTGAACTGATGGAATCTCTGAATCAGACCGGTGTTTATACGATCGGCGAAGACATGAAAGCAGAGCTTAAGGATTTCTACGGTGCTTATGCAAGTGAGCAGGAGACTGCAAAAGAAATCCATGATTTATATGAAGATACCGGATACATCATTGATACCCATACCGCAGTTGCTTCTTCCGTTTATAAGAAATATAAGAAGGAGACCGGAGATCAGACGAAGACCGTTGTGGTTTCCACAGCAAGCCCGTACAAGTTTACCAGAAGCGTCATGACGGCCATTGATGAAGGCTATGCGAATATGGAAGATTTTGCACTGGTAGATGAATTGGAGAAAATTTCCGGAGTACCGGTACCGGGAGCTATTCAGGAAATCCGTACCGCACCGGTATTACATAAGACCGAATGTGATAAGGAAGATATGGAAAAGACGGTATTAAGCTTCCTTGAAAAGAAGATCTAAAAAAAACGGTGCGTCAGCACCGTTTTTTCATTTCTACATATGCAAGATCTTCTGTGATTGGTTTATAAGCCGGACGGATGATTTTACCATTGTTGGCAAGCTCCTCCATTCGGTGTGCACTCCAGCCGACAATACGTGCAATGGCAAAGATCGGCGTATAGAGTTCTAAGGGAAGTCCGAGCATCTGATATACGAAACCGGAATAGAAATCGACATTGATGCTGACACCCTTATACATCTGACGCTCATCAGCAATGACCTTCGGAGCCAGATTCTCAACAAGAGAGTATAAGGCAAATTCCTTTTCCAGATGCTTTTCTACGGAGAGCTTTTCTACGAAGGACTTGAAAATAACTGCTCTCGGATCGGACTTGGAGTAAATCGCATGTCCTACACCATAGATGAGGCCGGCATGATCAAAGGCATCTTTATGAAGAAGCTTGCGAAGGTAATCGGCAACTTCATCTTCGTTCGCCCAGTCTTTGACTTCACGTTTCATTTCCTCGAACATTTTCACAACTTTAATATTCGCGCCACCATGACGGGGACCTTTCAGGGAACCGATTGCAGCAGCAATGACCGAATAGGTATCGGTGAGAGAAGAGGTTACTACATGAGTCGTGAAGGAGGAGTTATTACCGCCACCATGTTCCATATGTAGGACAAGAGCAATGTCAAGCAGCTTGGCCTCCAAAGGAGTGTACCGGCTGTCCGGTCTTAAAATATGCAGAATGTTTTCTGCTGTGGAAAGAGACGGATCCGGGCGGTGAATGAACAGACTTTTCCCATCATGATAGTGGCAGTAAGCCTGATAGCCGTAAATGGAAAGCAGCGGAAACAGGCTGATCAGCTGCAGGCACTGACGAAGTACATTAGGAAGGGAAACATCATCTGCACGGTCATCATAGGAATATAAGGTAAGCACACTTCGTGCAAGGGTGTTCATCATATCTTGACTCGGCGCCTTCATAATAATATCACGGACAAAACCGGTAGGAAGACTGCGATAGGTGGCAAGCATGGAACGGAAATCAGCAAGCTCCTTTTCATTGGGAAGCTCATCGAACAGGAGAAGATATGCGACTTCTTCAAAGCCGAAGCGTCCATCACTCGTAAAACCATCGACCAGATCCTTGACATCGTACCCACGGTAAAACAACCGTCCGTGACAGGGGTGCGATTCACCGTTGATGATCTCGGTCGCACGGACATCGGAAATTCTGGTTAAGCCGGCCAGAACGCCTTTGCCGTTTAAGTCACGTAAGCCCCGCTTTACATCATACTTCGTGAATAATTCCGTATCAATGATGTCTGCGGTTTGGCTCTTTTGAGCAAGCCGTATGATGTCGGGAGAAATCTCTGAAAAAATGTTATTATCTGCCATTGCAAAACTCCTTTCTATAGATCAATGTTGTGTGGTTTTATATACGGGAAACATTCAATATCAGCTATTCAGATGTTATGATTCCATACTGCAGTAGAATAATGCAGAAAAGTTAGTATAATTAATATAGCACAAATGAAAAAAAGCAGGCAAGTGAAAATGCCATTGTTTACAAAAAATTAATATTTATAAATTTTATCTTGCTTTTTTCGACAATCTTCGGTATAAATAATAAAGAGATAACTTAAGAGAGGGGGCTTCAATATGAAGAATCGTAACATTGCTTTATGCATTATCTTTTCCATTATTACATGTGGAATTTATGGTATTTACTGGTTTATCTGTCTGACAAATGAAATGAATATGGCTACGCCGGATGATACCTATCAGACTTCCGGTGGAATGGCATTTTTGTTCACATTGATCACATGTGGAATTTATGGCTTTTATTGGAATTACCGTATGGGACAGAAGATCGATTCCGTTAAAAATGGAAGCAATGCAGTTTTGTTTTTAATCCTTTCCATTTTTGGTCTTGGAATTGTGAATTATTGTATTGCACAGAGCTTTATTAATGACCGGGTTGCATAATGTGCCGTAGGGACAGAATCCGTAATGTGGTTTTTTTAATTTTAATTGGTATGGTATATGCAGGGATTGTCATTCGGTTTCATGTTGGCATACCCTGCATGTTTCATTTGATCACAGGACTGCAGTGTCCGAGCTGCGGAATTACCCATATGCTCATCTATATGGCAGAGCATGATTTTAAATCCGCTTACGAATCGAATCAGATGGTTTTCGTTCTGCAGCCGGTGATATATTATTTCGTTCTGAAAAATGTGATTGCCTACATCAAAGGAGATCGTGTCCGGTATCAAAAGACAGATCATTTCCTGTTGTATCTGACAATTGTACTGATTCTTATTTTTTCCCTGATCAGAAATATAGTGAAATTTATATAGGATGCATAGATACAGAATGTGAAAATCCCCGAAAAATCGCATCATAGCATATTTACTTCTGAAAAAAAATATGGTATATTTTAACTTGGCTATGGAAATAGTTATATATTTAACAATAAGGAAGAGAGGTTTTTGGAAATGGCAGACATTAATTTAAGTCAGTATGGCATTACTGGCACAACAGAAGTTGTTTACAACCCTTCTTATGAACTTTTATTTGAAGAGGAAACAAAGGCTGGTCTTGAAGGATATGAAGTAG
>USDI01000085.1 GCA_900553305.1 uncultured Lachnospiraceae bacterium | reverse complement strand
ATTCATGCAAGAATGCAGCTTTGGCTAAATTTTTAATTTAATTTATTTATTTGCCATGATATACTTATATATAATATGTCAGGCAGATAAGCATGAATTATCTTAAATGATAAAATGGAAGGCAGGAAATTACAGATATGATACAGACAAAAAAATTAACAGAACATGTATGGCTGATGGATGACCAGGGCTCTTCCGGTTATGTGATACTGGGAGAAAAGAAGGCACTGGTAGTAGATACCATGAATGGAAGCGAAAATGTGAAAGAAATTGTGCGGACCATCACTGACTTGCCGGTTATGGTGATCAATACGCATGTGCATCCGGACCATATCGGTGGAAATCATTTTTTTGATGAAGTATATATGAGTCCGTATGACATGCCTTATGTGGAGATGTTCACGGCACCGGAGAACCTTGATAAGAGACCGGTAGTCCATCCGATCAGGGAAGGCAATGTAATTGATCTTGGAGGATTACATGTAGAGGTTTATGAACTTCCGGGGCATACACCGGGAGAACTATGTCTTTTGCTTGTAGAAGAGCAGATTTTATTCCCGGGAGATGGAATCAACCATCATCTTTGGATGCAGTTGGAAGGGTGCAGTTCACTTGAAGAATATGCGAAAAGTCTGAAACGACTGGATTTCCTGAAAAAGAAAGCAAAATATATTTTGCACGGGCACACCAAAGAACTTGAAAATATTATCCTGTTTGATATGGTCGAACAGGGAATTGGAGAACTCCTGAATCAGACGGATCTGGAGGTGACGAAGAGTGATGATGCATATCATTGGTTTGGCGGCATCGCCAAAATTCATGTATATGCTCCAGATGGGAGTGCAATTTGTTATCAGGAGAATCATATTTCGTAGAATCATCCAAAGTTGTAGGAGAATAATCAGATAATATGGAACTGGAAATGGTCATAACCTCTCGGAGCATTTCATAGAATGTAAAAAAGCGTTCTGAGGGATTTCCTTTGAAAGATTATATTGAGGAACGGGCAGTTCATATAGCGAATTATATCATCGAAAACAATGCAACCGTAAGACAGACCGCCAAAGCATTTGGCATTTCGAAAAGCACTGTACATAAGGATGTAGCGGAGCGATTGCAGCACATCAATCTGGCACTTGCGAAAGAGGCACGTAAGGTGCTTGATGTGAATAAAGCGGAGCGGCATCTGCGGGGAGGTTTGGCTACCAAAGAAAAATATGCGCATCAGCATGAAGAAATGAATAAGTAAGATCAAGATACGGTACAGTTTGTGCCGTATTTTTTATGCTGCCAAGTATATGAAAAAATGATCCGTGGATCATTTTTGAGTCATCATTTTTCAGTCATCATTTTTGAGTGGAAAATTATTTTGACAAGGCATAGGTGTGTCATTATAATGAAAATAGTACTTTATGTAACTATTAAGAACCATGGAGAATAATTATGGAAAAAGAAATGGTCATCGTTTTGGACTACGGCGGACAGTATAATCAGCTGATTGCCCGAAGAGTCCGCGAATGCAATGTTTATTGTGAAGTAAAGCCTTATAACAGTCCTATTGAAGAGATTAAGAAATTATCTCCCAAGGGAATTATTATTACCGGCGGCCCGAATAGTGTTTATGCAGAAGATGCACTGCTTTGTGACAAGGAACTTTTTACAATGGGAGTTCCGATCCTCGGCATCTGTTATGGATCCCAGCTTATGGCACATATGTGTGGAGGAAAGGTCGCAACCGCGCCGGTTTCCGAATATGGTCATACCGAAGTTACCATTGATGCTACTGACAGTGAGCTTTTTGCAGAGGTTCCTTCCAGTACAAGCTGTTGGATGAGCCATACCGACTATATCGCAGAAGCACCGGCAGGTTTCCGTGTGACGGCACATACTCCCGTATGTCCGGTAGCAGCAATGGAGGATCAGTCCCGCAAGCTTTATGCAACCCAGTTCCATCCGGAAGTCGTACACACCAAGGACGGACAGAAGATGCTGTTCAACTTTGTACGCAAGATCTGTGGCTGCAAGGGTGACTGGAGAATGGACTCCTTTGTGGAGACAAGCATTCAGCAGCTTCGTGAAAAGATCGGAAACGGTAAAGTGCTTTGTGCCCTGTCTGGTGGAGTAGATTCTTCTGTGGCAGCAGTACTTTTGTCGAAGGCTGTTGGAAAGCAGCTCACCTGTGTATTCGTTGATCATGGTCTTCTTCGTAAAAACGAAGGTGACGAGGTAGAAGCGGTGTTTGGACCGAACGGATCTTATGATCTGAATTTCATCCGTGTGAATGTACAGCAGCGTTTTTATGATAAGCTGGCAGGTGTAACCGATCCGGAGAGAAAGCGTAAGATCATCGGTGAAGAGTTTATCCGTGTATTTGAAGAAGAAGCAAAGAAAATCGGTGCCGTAGACTATCTGGTACAGGGAACGATTTATCCTGACGTGGTAGAATCCGGTCTTGATAAGAGCGCAACGATCAAGTCCCATCACAATGTTGGAGGACTTCCGGACTGTGTAGATTTCAAAGAGATCGTCGAGCCGTTACGAATGCTGTTTAAGGATGAAGTCCGCCGGGCAGGTTTAGAGCTTGGCATTCCGGATTATTTGGTATTCCGCCAGCCATTCCCCGGTCCCGGACTTGGCGTTCGTATCGTTGGAGAGGTTACCGAAGAAAAGGTGCGTATCGTTCAGGATGCAGATTACATTTATCGTGAGGAGCTTGCCAAGGCAGGCTGTGATAAAGGACTTGGTCAGTACTTCGCAGCACTTACCAATATGCGCAGCGTTGGCGTTATGGGTGACTTCAGAACGTATGATTATGCAGTAGCACTCCGTGCCGTAAATACCACAGACTTTATGACTGCTGATTGTGCAGAGATTCCGTTTGAAGTCCTGCAGAAGGTAATGAACCGGATTATTAACGAGGTGAAGGGAGTCAATCGTGTACTTTACGATTTGACCAGTAAGCCACCTGGTACGATTGAGTTTGAGTAGAAGCCAAAAGTCTTGGAACCCGCTAAACAAGCGGCTTCCGAGACTTTTTCTTTTGCTCTGCTACTAATTTGCTACTAATAGCAACTACTCTTTTTTATCGTTTTCAGTTGGTTGTCATTAACTTTAATAGCAAGAAATCCTGATGATTGCGGGATTTCTTTTAAATGATTTTTCTTTGTGGCATCTGGATGATTTTTCCTGATGCGGTATTTGGTGGTACTAACGAAGGTCCGAACTGAGGTCGGGCGGTTACATCTGAGCCGTTGCTCTGAGTCTGCGGCACTTCACAGGTGATACCTGTGGCTTCAAGCAGAGGGTTATCAGATGGTGGTTCAGGTGTTGGCGAATCTGTCGCCTGCAATGATTCCAGACTATGCACAAGCTCCTGTTGTTTATGTGGAAACAGATGGGAGTATGTGTTAAGTGTTGTGGATACCTTTTCGTGTCCGAGCCTGTCTGCTAACATCAAGGCATCACAACCCTGATTAATAAGTAAGCTGGCGTGCGAATGCCTGACATCGTGGATTCGTATCTTCTTTACACCTGTGTTTTTACAACCTCTTATCATCTCGTGTGAGAGATATGATTTTGTTACCGGGAACAGCCTTTCGTCTGCATCAAGCATATATCTTGACTGGATATAGTCTGACAGCTCCTGGCAGAGAAAATCCGGAATCGGAATCTTTCTCTTGCTTTTTCTTGTCTTAGGTGATGTAAATACATCTTTTCCACCTATCCGCTGATATGTTCTGTTGATGGATATTATCTTGTTATCAAGGTCAATATCAGCAGGTGAGAGAGCAAGCAATTCACCTTCTCGCATACCTGTCCAGTATAGGACCTCAAAGCAGATATATGATAATGGCTTATCTTTTACTCCTTCCCTGAAAGCAATATATTCATCATAAGTCCAGTAATCCATTTCCTCTGCTTTAGCCCTTCCAATGGTACCTGCCTTGCCGCAGGGATTGGTGTTAAGGTCATAGAATCGCTTGGCGTAATTGATGATGCTGTTAAGCTCTGTGTTAATCTTTTTAAGATAGGTCTGGGAGTAATTATTCGGCGAACTCATAAGCTTCGCCTGCCATCTTCGTACATCAGAGGCTTTGATTTCATTTATTGGCTTGTTACCGAAAAATGGAAGAATATGCGTCTGTAGTACCGTCTTTTTTGTCAGAAGAGTTGACTGCTTAAGCCTTGCAGCCATATCCTCCATATAAATTTCATAAAGGTTTTGAAATGTCATGTCAGGATTGGCAGACTGCTTTTCCAGAAAATCCCTTTCAAATCCTAAAGCTTCCTTTTTGGTGGCGAAGCCTCTTTTCCACTTCTGTTTTTTGATTCCCTGCCAGTTCGTATAATAGAACTTGGCGAACCATTTACCAGTTTTTTCATCTTTGTAAGCTGGCATAAACATCATCTCCTTTTTGTAAAATTGTTGTGCAATCATCAAAAGGCTATGATATAATCTACTTGTTCAGGGTGATTATAAAGCCTTCGGGTCAATCACTTACATAGCTTCGGTTATTCCTTTTGCGAGAAGGAGTGTGCCGGAGCTTTTTCTTTACTAAAGGTGTAAGCCTGCAATTATTCAGTTTTTGAATCGGCTTCATTATCCAGTCTGGAATCCTTATAATATGCCAACATATCTGATTTCCATGAATCAAACTTTTCTTTTGAAATTTTTCCTGTCTGAAGCATATTTTTCTTTGCTATCCAGTTTTCCATAAAGAGACAGAAGTCTGCATCATATTTTCCATTGCCTTTGCCATTAACCTTGATCCCGGCAGTCCATTCAGGATTTTCAGGAGGTTTGGTGTTGGTCAGCTCAAATGAAAAGTCAGTAAGTTCAGTTATGGCAAAGAGAGCATTGATTACATCTGACATAGTGTGGAATTCATATGCCGGGTACTCAGTGGCCGTATTATCTTTGGGAATATTATTATCTTCTGGAGATAAAAGTTCCTGCCATGGAACATTTAATTCATTTGCAATCTGTTTTAAAACATCTATCTTCATTAGTATTTCACCAGACTCATATTTCTGGATAGTGCGTTCTGATTTACCAAGATGCTGTGCAAACTCTTTTTGAGTAATCTTCTGTGCTCTGCGCTGTTTCTGTATTGCCTTCCCGATTTCTTCTGGAGAAGACATAGTGATTTTAATGGAATGAGAATTAGTCATTCTGTTCACCTTCCTTTACATGAAATAGTCCGTTGTAAAGATACGCATTAGGTTGATATTAAATGAAATACGTATCAGTAAGTGACTTATTTATGATTGTACGATTACTTTATCATAAACAAAAACGAATTGCAAGTGCGTAATCATAAAAAGTTCTATTGACAAATTCTGAAAAGGATATTAAGATGAACACGAACTAAAAATACGGAATAAATAAAGAACAGGATAGTTACTTTGTGAAAATACGTATTTAAAATAACAATTTATGAAAGGAGGAGCTGCATGAAGGGTATAAAGGAAGCATTCGTAGATGCAGGTGAGATAAGCCAGATGCTTGGTATCGGGATGACAAAGGCATATGCAATTATAAAGGAATATAATGCAGAGCTTGAGGCAAAAGGTTATTTCACCATGCGGGGCAAATGTCCAAGGAAGTACTTTGAACAGAAAATCTATGGTTACGAAGATTATTACAATCCGGATTATGAGCCGCAGCGTAACCGGAGCAAGGTTGCAGAAGAAATGGATTATGAAGCGGCAGTTGGGGATTCTGTGATAAGTGAACAGGATAAAGTGGATATACTGCCTGAAACAAATGGATTGCCGGAAGATGGTGCTGAGATAGCAGAAAATGTGATGTCGGATGCGGATGCAATGGAAAAAGAGACAACTGAATAGGCGAAAACAGTGTGGGGGCAAAAAGCGCCGCCAAAACATGAAAATGGGGGCAAAAAGCGCCCCCAAAACCACAAAGTGGGGGCAGAAAGCGCCCCCGCACTGAAGTGGTACAAATCAGAGCCGAAAAAGTGTGGGGGCAAAAAGTGCCGTCAAAATGCAAAAGTGGGGGCAAAAAGCGCCGTCAAAACAGCAAAGTGACGGCAAAAAGCGCCACCACACAAATCAGCGAGAAAAAAGGTATGGTGGCGGAAAGTGCCATCAAAATGGAAAAGTGGTGGCGGAAAACGCCATCAAACAAGCAAAGTGATGGCAGAAAGTGCCACTACTTTTCAAATCTGGTGGAACTTCAACCACATATCATATACAGGGTGCGGGTGCTCCTGCCAAGACGAAAAATTATGTAAACGCTGATGGCGTTTATATTTTTCGGGAAAAGGTCCGACCTTTTCCGCATCTTGCAAAACCAGTGAACACTATTTTAAGAAAGGATGAGAAAAGCAATGATACAGATAAAAAGAGATTGGTTTGATACAGTATTAAAAGAATACGAAAGGGGAGAAATACATGGCAGATGGAAAGCGAAGATACAAGTCTGACAGGAAAGATTATAAGATATCGGTGAAGCTGTCAGAGAAAGATATGGATATTCTGAAAGCGGCACTTAATCGGACTGGAATGACAGCAAGTGCCTATATAAGAGAATTGATCCGGACAGGCGGTAACATTGATACAAGTTATCCAGAGGACAGGGCAAAAGCAATCCGTGTTATTGCAGGTATTGCAAATAATATTAATCAGGCAGTAAAGCTTGGCAATTCGCAGGGAAAATTGTATTACAGCGATATTGATAAATTGCAGAACAGTCTGGATGATGTAAAGAAAACATTCGGGGAGGTGCTGGAAGTATGGCGATTACAAAGATCTTGAATATCATGGAATCAGAGTGCAGAAATCCAGCATCACACTTAAAGAATGCTTTGGAATATATCCAGAATCCGGACAAGACAGAAGAATGTGTACTGGTGGGTGGTATTAACTGCCTGCCGGATACAGCATTTGAGCAGATGGAGGAGACAAAGAATATATTTCATAAGACGGGTAAAAGGCAGGGCTATCATGTGATTATATCGTTTTCGCCGGAAGAAAAAGTAACGGCAGAGCAGGCAATGTATGTGCTGGAGCATTTTGCGAAGGATGTGCTTGGTGATGATTATGAGGCGGTGTATGCGGTTCATACTGACAGAGAGCATATGCATGGGCATTTGATCTGGAACAGTGTCAGCATGACGACGGGCAAGAAATACAATTCACCGAAAGGCAACTGGAAGAATCATCTCCAGCCTATCACAAATAAATATTGTGATGAACTTGGACTTTTCATAATGCCGGCAGAGTACAGCAGAAATCCAAAGAATATCAGCAGGGACAAGTGGGAAAAGGAGATGTCAATGAAAGAGATAATTCTCAGGGATGCAAAGATGTGTGCGTATGCAGCTGGAAATGTGGAGCATTTTAAATATCTGATGAAACGGCTTGGATATGTATTTAAGAGAGATGCGTGGATGGAGGTGCAGGCACCGGGATTTCAGTATTATCATAAACTGGCAAAGCTGGACGAGATGTTTTCAGAAGATATGTTACGGCATCATGTGGATATGCCATGGCTGGCAAAGCCTTACTTTTATTCGTCGGATATCAGGGGATTGCACAGGGCGAAGTTGTCACCATTTCAGAAGAAGTTTTATGCAAAGCTGTATCGGTTAAGGATTGTAGAACAGAAGCGTTTTGTAGTCGGTGGAGCAAAGTATACGGAAGATTTGAAGAGATTTCATCAGTTACAGGACGAATATCTGCTGCTTGTGAATAATGACATCAAAAGCGTTGTGGAGCTTGTGGATTTCATAAGTGAGAAAGGAGATAAGATTCAGCAGATTGAGGACAGGCAGAAAGAGATATACAGAGAAAACTCTAACCGAAAACGGAAGATTAAGACGGATGAGCAGTATCGTGAATATCAGATATGGCATGTGGAAGTGCAGGAAGAATTGGACGAGCTGAAGCAGGAAAAAAGAGAGATTAAGAGGCAGTTGCAGCTTGCTGATGATATCATGAACGAAGATTTGTATACAGCTTATTATGCAGTGTCGGAGAATGAGGAGATTGTTGCAGACAGGGATGTTGAGATACCGGGGATGGAAGATAATAAGCTGGTTGAGATAACAACGGAAGCGGTTGTTGAGCAGGAGACAAATGTTGAGGTAATGAATCCTAACAATATTCAGAATGAAATAGGCAGACAAAAAGATCAAACAGATAGTGTGAGAAAGCAACAGACTGATTTAGATGGCATAGGAATATCAGAGATTCATAATTCGTATGGTGTGAATGTGGCAAGAATGGACGAAAGTATAACTGATGTAACAGATAAAACTGAATTTGTGGAAATTAAAGAAACTGAACCTGTGGACAAAGCTGACCGGATTGTCAGGAGAATATCAGAGCTTGGTGGTTATGAGAATGTTAGTGATTCTGTTAAGGCTGATATATTCGGATTTGATATTGCTGATGTAGGCGGCAGCATAAGGTTGTTCTCGGAAGTGATGAAAAGGCTGGAGATAAAGCTGGCTGGAGATGAGCTTTATGAAGAGTTTCAGAAAATTTATGATGAGAGTTTGGAATCATTACTGCAATGGGGCGTGTGGAAGCAATCG
>USDI01000084.1 GCA_900553305.1 uncultured Lachnospiraceae bacterium | reverse complement strand
CCTCCCCTGCCATCCCTGTCTCTATAGTGTTGAGATAAACTTCCATTATGCGATGCTTGTCCCATAGAAATTCTATCAAAACAGTGAAATAAGCCTCAACACCTTTGCGAAACCAAGCCAACTTTCCCGATGATGATGTAGGAAAAAGAAAAACATTCTTTGCCGTCTGTTGGCTTATGGTACTTCCACCACGACAACCGCACGGGGAACAATCACCGGATCGTGGCGTCCACGGATTGCTATTTTTATTTCTTCCTTCTGATTATTTACGGTATCCTGTTCCGAAAAGATGGAAGGAGTCGGCTTTACGTGGGCACGCAGGACAATGGTGGAACCGTCACTGATTCCGCCGAGAATGCCGCCGGCATGATTGGTCTTTTTGGCGATTTTTCCGTCACGGATTTCAAAATGGTCGTTGTTTTCGGAACCACAGCTTTTTGAAACAGCGATACCGTCCCCGATTTCAACGGCTTTCACAGCGCCGATTGACATGACCGCTTTGGAAAGGTTTGCATCGAGCTTTTCAAAAACAGGATCGCCGATTCCGGCAGGAACTCCGGTAACCTGGCATTCGATGACACCACCTGCAGAATCCTTCCGGTTCATGCATTCCTGCAAATAAGTAAGTGC
This sequence comes from uncultured Lachnospiraceae bacterium, assembly GCA_900553305.1. Taxonomy (GTDB): domain Bacteria; phylum Bacillota; class Clostridia; order Lachnospirales; family Lachnospiraceae; genus Suilimivivens. Next base: position 7,951 of record USDI01000084.1, on the reverse strand, counting down.
CTGTTCGTCGGCAGAATAATCCGGCATACAGGTAGAGGTGTTACGGATGGCTTCTTCATTAAACTGTTCCATGGAAACCGTAACCGGTCCGATGGAGCGGGTATAGGCGAGAATATGAATCCCCATTTCGTTTAAAATTTTGGAAGCAATGGCGCCTGCTGCCACACGTCCGATAGTTTCGCGTCCGGAAGAACGGCCACCGCCACGGTAATCACGGAAGCCGTATTTTGTATCATAGGTATAATCGGCATGTCCGGGGCGATAGCAGTTGGCAATCTGACTGTAATCCGAAGAACGCTGGGATGTATTGGGTACGAGAAGGGCAATCGGTGTGCCGGTCGTCTTTCCTTCAAAAACGCCGGAGAGAATCTGAACGGCATCTGCTTCCTTGCGTGGAGTGGAAATGGCACTCTGTCCGGGCTTGCGCCGGTCTAAGAATGCCTGGATATCCAAAGGGGTAAGGGTTAATCCTGCGGGACATCCGTCAATGACAACGCCAAGCGCTTCACCGTGGGATTCCCCGAAGGTTGTGATCGAAAATAAAGTTCCGAAAGTTGATCCTGCCATAGAGTGTTATCCTCATCTTTTCTGTAAAAATTTCATATTTAAACAGATACAGTATATAAAAAAACAGAATAACTGACAAGTTTCTATTGTAAAAAAAACAGGTTTTATGTAAAATAGTTATGTATACCAAAGAAGGGGAAGAAAAATGAAGAAAAATTTCCGGGAAAGAACAAGAGACTTTTTTATAAAAATAGGTCACAAGAATGCATTTTTCCGTGTTCTGGCAATGATCGGTCTGGTGATTTCCCTTCTGATTTTCCGTTTTGCGGAGTATTGCCGTACCGGAGGAAAACGGTTTGCCTGTGCATTATTCATTTTATGCTGCTTTTTTACAGGGAACAGTTTTGCTTATCCGGTATTTAATATGGACAGGGGATTTATTACGGAAGAAAAAACGGAACTTTCGATTGCACAGGAATCAGATATTTCACTTGCGCAGGGAACAGAAACCGCAGAAGAGAAATTAACGGAGGAAGAACTGGCACAGGAGGCCGAAGGCTTTGACGATGCGGATTATCATAATCTGGAGCAGACCGATAAGTATTTGGTGGATGATATCCTGAATGAGAATCAGGATCTTCTTACGAAGGAAGAAGATCAAAAGGAAAACACAGATCTATCGGAAGAGCAGACAGAGGATATTGAATTTGATGAGAAGGACTGGAAGATTATACTGATTAACAAGCAGCATCCCATTCCGGAGGACTATACTTTTACTCTTGGCAATATCAAGACAATGAAGGGAACCATGAAGTGTGACGAGCGGATTATTGAAGATTTGCTATCCATGATGCAGGATGCCAAGAAGGATGGTGTGAATCTGGCAATCTGTTCTCCGTATCGTGATCTGAAGTATCAGGAACTGCTATTTGACCGTAAAATTGTGAATTATATGGATAAGGGAATGTCTTATCTGGAGGCATATAAGCTGGCATCCCAGGCGGTTACGCTGCCGGGGGCAAGTGAACATCAGGTGGGACTTGCGATTGATATTGTCTGTGATACCTATCAGCTTCTGGATGAGGGCTTCGGAGATACGGATGCAGGGCTCTGGTTAGCAGAGCATTGCAATGAGTATGGCTTTATTCTGCGCTATCCGAAGGGCAAGGAATATATCACCAGTATTGAGTATGAGCCGTGGCATTTCCGGTATGTCGGAAAGGATGCGGCAACCATTATTATGGAACAGGAGCTGTGTCTGGAGGAATTCTGGGATCAGTATTTATAGTCATTATTTATAGAAGGAACAGAAAGGTTTAAGAAGAATTATGTATCGTTTACTCAAACAGGAGGGAAGAGCCAAGCGTGGGGAATTTACGACTCCTCATGGGGTGATTCAGACTCCGGTTTTTATGAATGTCGGAACCGTGGCAGCCATTAAAGGCGCTGTTTCCACGGAAGATCTGGAAGGAATCAAGACGCAGGTGGAGCTGTCAAATACGTATCATCTGCATGTGCGTCCGGGAGATCAGGTGATTAAGCAGCTTGGAGGACTCCATAAGTTTATGTCGTGGAATAAGCCGATTCTTACGGATTCCGGCGGCTTTCAGGTGTTTTCCTTAGCTTCTTTACGCAAGATTAAAGAAGAGGGCGTTTATTTCCAGTCCCACATTGACGGACATAAGATTTTCATGGGGCCGGAAGAGAGTATGCAGATCCAGTCCAATCTGGCTTCCACGATTGCAATGGCATTCGATGAATGTCCTTCAAGCCGTGCCGACCGGACCTATGTGCAGAATTCCGTTGACCGGACGACAAGATGGCTTGTAAGATGCCAGAAAGAAATGCAGCGGTTAAACAACCTGGAAGACACGATTAATAAACAGCAGATGTTATTTGGAATCAATCAGGGGGCCGTGTTCAGCGATATCCGTATTGAACACGCCAAGCGGATTGCAGAGCTTGATCTGGATGGATATGCGGTTGGTGGTCTGGCAGTCGGTGAGACACATGAGGAGATGTATCATATTCTTGAGGATACCGTTCCGTATCTGCCGGTGAATAAACCGACGTATCTGATGGGAGTCGGAACCCCGGCCAATATCCTTGAAGGTGTGGACCGCGGCGTTGATTTCTTTGACTGTGTATATCCGACGAGAAACGGTCGTCACGGACATCTCTATACCAATCAGGGCAAGATCAACCTTTTCAATGCAAAGTATGAGCTGGATGACCGCCCGATCGAAGAAGGCTGTCAGTGTCCTGCCTGCCGGAGATATTCAAGAGCCTATATCCGCCATCTCTTAAAGGCAAAGGAGATGCTTGGCATGCGCCTCTGCGTGCTTCACAATCTGTATTTCTACAATACGATGATGGAAGAAATCCGGGATGCGCTTGACAGGGGAGAATTTAAAGCATATAAAAAGCGTAAACTTGACGGTATGGGACAAACCGTGTATGATGTATAAACAAGTATATTAATGGAGGAACAACAATGGGCATTTTATTGACAGCAACAGGTACAGCAGAGGGCGCTACCGGTATCGCAGCAATCATTCCTTTGATCGCATGGTTCGTGATTATTATTGGATTTATGTATTTCTTTATGATTCGTCCGCAGAAGAAGGAACAGAAGAAACATCAAGCAATGCTTTCCACATTGGAATGTGGGGATTGTGTACTGACAACAAGCGGTTTTTATGGGATTGTCATTGATATTACGGACGATACAGTCATTGTGGAATTTGGTAATAACAAGAACTGCCGTATCCCCATGCAGAAATCTGCAATTACTCAGATTGAAAAAGCTGATGCAGAATAAATAAAGAATGAGGCGCGGCAGCGCCTCATTTTTTAACTGTTCTTAATAATTAAATTAAATATTATTCGAGTAGGAGAGTGTGTTATGAAATTGAATATCGCTTGCATCAAAGGTGATGGAATTGGACCGGAAATCGTTACTCAGGCACAGAAGGTCTTGGACCGTGTGGCAGAATGTTATGGACATGAGATTAAGTACACGGATGTTTTAATGGGAGGAGCCTCCATTGACGCCTGCGGTGTTCCGCTTACAGATGAGGCTATTGCGGCAGCAAAAGCTTCCGATGCCGTACTGATGGGATCCATTGGAGGTAATACGACAACCTCTCCCTGGTACAGGCTGGCACCGGAATTAAGACCGGAAGCAGGACTTTTAAAGCTTCGTAAGTCCCTGAATCTCTTTGCTAATTTACGCCCGGCACTTCTTTATCCTGAGCTTTCCGATGCATGTCCGTTAAAGAAGGAAATCAGTGATGCCGGATTTGATATGATGATTATGAGAGAGCTGACTGGCGGCCTTTATTTCGGAGAACGTCACACCACCGAAGAAAACGGCGTCCGTAAAGCAGTAGATACACTGACCTATGATGAAAATGAAATCCGCCGGATTGCAATTAAAGGCTTCGACATTGCCATGAAGAGAAGAAAGAAGGTAACCAGCGTCGATAAGGCGAATGTACTGGATTCTTCCAGATTATGGCGCAAGGTGGTAGAAGAGGTAGCAAAGGATTATCCGGAGGTTGCCCTGGAACATATGCTGGTGGACAACTGTGCCATGCAGCTTGTCAAGGATCCGGCACAGTTTGATGTCATCCTTACCGAGAATATGTTCGGAGATATTTTATCCGATGAAGCAAGTATGGTAACCGGTTCGATCGGAATGCTGTCTTCCGCATCCTTAAATGATACGAAGTTTGGTCTTTATGAGCCGAGTCACGGATCGGCACCGGATATTGCAGGAAAAGATATTGCCAATCCGATAGCAACCGTTTTATCTGCAGCGATGATGCTGCGGTTTACCTTTGACCTTGATAAGGAAGCCGATGCCATGGAAAAGGCAGTTAAAGAGATTCTCAAAAAGGGATATCGTACTTCTGATATTATGTCAGAGGGATGCACTCTGGTTGGATGCACAAAGATGGGAGATCTCCTTGCAGCTGAAATTGCATAGACGTTTCTGAACGGTTACTGAGATAGATAATATAATAGGTTTAGGAGGATAAGAGATGAGAAGTGATTCTGTTAAGACAGGAACCGCACAGGCTCCTCACAGAAGTTTGTTTAATGCATTGGGATATACGGAGGAGGAACGCCGCCGTCCCTTAATTGGTATTGTAAATTCATATAATGAAATTGTACCGGGACATATGAACCTTGATAAAATCACAGAGGCGGTAAAGATGGGCGTTGCCATGGCGGGAGGAACACCGGTGGTATTCCCGGCCATTGCAGTATGTGACGGAATTGCCATGGGACATATCGGAATGAAATATTCTCTGGTAACGAGAGATTTGATTGCCGACTCCACAGAGTGTATGGCAATGGCGCATGGGTTTGACGGACTGGTCTGTATCCCGAACTGTGACAAGAACGTACCCGGACTTTTAATGGCTGCTGCCAGAGTCAATATTCCGACCATCTTTGTATCCGGTGGACCGATGCTTGCCGGACATGTACATGGCTGCAAGAGAAGCTTATCTTCGATGTTTGAGGCAGTCGGAAGTGTTGCTGCAGGAACAATGACCATGGATGAGCTTTCCGAGTTCGAAGAAAAGGTCTGCCCGACCTGTGGATCCTGCTCCGGAATGTATACCGCAAACTCCATGAACTGTCTGACCGAAGCACTTGGTATGGGACTTCGCGGTAATGGTACGATCCCTGCCGTATATTCTGAAAGAATCCGTCTTGCAAAGCATGCAGGAATGCAGATCATGGAACTTGTTAAGAACAATATCTGTCCGAGGGACATTATGACCGAAAAGGCATTCATGAATGCCCTTACCGTAGATATGGCACTGGGATGTTCCACGAACTCCATGCTTCATCTTCCTGCGATTGCACATGAAGCAGGCGTAGAATTAAACCTGGATATTGCCAATGAATTATCTGCGAAGACACCGAACCTCTGCCATCTGGCACCTGCAGGTCCGACCTATATGGAAGACTTAAATGAAGCAGGCGGTGTCTATGCGGTAATGAAGGAATTGACTAAGAAGGATCTTCTTTATACCGATCTTCTTACGGTAACCGGTAAGACTGTAGGAGAGAACATTGCCGATGCAGAAAACCGGAATCCGGAAGTCATCCGGCCGATTGACAATCCGTATTCCGCAACCGGCGGTATTGCTGTATTAAAGGGAAACCTTGCACCGGATTCCGGTGTGGTAAAGCGTTCCGCAGTTGTGCCTGAAATGATGGTACATGAAGGTCCTGCCAGAGTTTTTGACTGTGAAGAAGATGCGATTGCGGCCATTAAGGGCGGTAAGATCGTAGCAGGTGATGTCGTTGTAATCCGTTACGAAGGACCGAAAGGCGGTCCCGGTATGCGTGAAATGCTGAATCCGACTTCTGCCATTGCAGGAATGGGACTTGGATCTTCTGTAGCTTTAATTACAGACGGACGATTCTCCGGCGCATCCCGTGGTGCATCTATTGGACATGTATCTCCGGAAGCTGCCGTAGGTGGACCGATTGCCCTTGTGGAAGAGGGGGATATCATCAGCATTAATATCCCGGAAAATACCCTCAACATGAAGGTATCTGACGAAGAATTAGCTAAGAGAAGAGCAAAGTGGCAGCCAAGAGAGCCTAAGGTAACCACAGGATATCTGTCCAGATATCGTGAACTGGTAACCAGTGGTAACCGTGGAGCAATCTTAGAAGTACCTAAGAAATAAAAAGGAGGAGACTTCCATGCAGTTGACGGGAGCTGAAATTGTAGTTGAATGTTTAAAGGAACAGGGAGTAGATACGGTATTTGGTTATCCTGGCGGAACCATTCTGAATGTATATGATGCGTTATATAAGCATTCGGATGAAATCCGTCATATACTGACCTCCCATGAGCAGGGTGCGGCTCATGCCGCAGACGGTTATGCAAGAGCAACCGGAAGAGTCGGTGTGTGTCTTGCAACAAGCGGACCGGGGGCTACGAACCTCGTAACCGGTATTGCAACCGCTTATATGGACTCCGTACCAGTCGTTGCCATTACCTGTAATGTAAACCTGCCCTTACTTGGCAAGGATACGTTCCAGGAGGTAGATATTGCCGGTGTGACCATGCCGATTACCAAGCATGGCTACATTGTAAAGGACATTACAAAGCTGGCAGATACGATCCGTAAGGCCTTCCGGATTGCAAAAGAAGGAAGACCTGGCCCGGTGCTTGTGGATATCACCAAGGATGTAACCGCTAACACCTGTGAATATGAAAAGAAGGAGCCTCTTCCTTTTAAGAATGCCTGTAAATATACCGATGCAGACATTAAGCAGGCGATTGCTTTAATGAAGGAGGCAAAGAGACCGTTTATCTATGTCGGTGGCGGTGCCGTCATTTCCGGAGCCTATAAGGAAGTGCGGGAGCTTGCTGAAATTCTGGATACTCCAGTGTGTGATACCCTGATGGGAAAGGGTGTCATGGACGGCCACGATCCGAAATATACCGGCATGATCGGTATGCATGGAACAAAAGCATCGAACTTTGGTGTCAGTGAATGCGATCTCCTGATCGCACTTGGCGCGCGCTTCTCGGACCGTGTCGTTGGAAATGCAGCAAAGTTTGCTTCCGGCGCAAAGGTCTTACATATTGATATTGATGCCGCAGAAATTGATAAGAACATTAAAACAACCGCTTCCGTAGTCGGTGACCTTAAGGAAATTCTGACTAAAATCAATGAAAAGCTGCCAAAACAGCAGCATACCGAATGGATGGCACATATTGGGGAGCTGAAAGAAAAGTATCCGCTTTCCTATGATCCTTCGGGCTTATCCTGTCCGTACATTATGCAGGAAATTGACCGTATTACAAAGGGTGAAGCCATTATTACAACGGATGTCGGACAGCATCAGATGTGGGCATCCCAGTATTATACCTACACCATGCCGAGAACCTTCCTTTCTTCCGGTGGACTTGGAACGATGGGGTACGGACTTGGAGCCTGTATTGGGGCACAGCTCGGACAGCCGGATAAGATCTGTATTAATATCGCCGGAGATGGCTGCTTCCGTATGAATATGAACGAGCTTGCGACAGCAAGTCATTATAATATCCCGATTATTGAAGTGGTGATCAACAATCATGTACTTGGTATGGTACGTCAGTGGCAGACGCTCTTTTACGGCAAGCGTTATTCCCAGACCGTATTAAGTGAGCAGGTAGATTACTGTACGGTTGCGAAGGGACTTGGCTGTGAAGCCATCCGTGTATCGAAGAAAGAAGAGGTTGCAGATGCCATTCAGAAGGCTATTGATTTAAAGAAACCGGTTCTGATTGAATGCATTATTCCGGAGGATGACAAGGTATTCCCGATGGTTCCTGCCGGAGCACCGATCAGCGAGGCATTTGATGCATCAGATATGGAGGGGTAACAGTTCAGCCATGCAGAAATGATTGTGCAAGATGACC
>USDI01000083.1 GCA_900553305.1 uncultured Lachnospiraceae bacterium | reverse complement strand
GAAACCACCCAGACCTTAAGATTGTATGCATTATCATCAACGGCGAGAATCGTTTTCTTACTCAGATCCGGTATATCCTGCGGCACATTCTGCATAGTCACATTCTGTAATGTCTGGGTGGTTTCTACAGATTCCAAAGTCTCTCCATCCAATTTCCATAGAGCCTGTTCTTTCCGCGAAGCCTCCACCCATGGAATTTCAATAGTAAAGGTGCTCCCTTTTCCAAGAATACTTTCTACGGTAAGTGTCCCTTCCATCGTTTCCACCAGCCGCTTTACAATAGCAAGTCCAAGTCCCATGCCTTCTTTTCCACCAGTATTCCTTCCACGTTCAAAATTTTCGAAAATCTGACTCAGGTCTTCCCTTCGGATTCCGATTCCGCTGTCCTTTACGGCAATCCATAATCTCGTTTGTCCATTCTCGTTTTTCACACCGGCACTAAGTTGTACAAAACCCTTATCCGTATATTTCATGGCATTCGAAAGAAGATTGACAACCGCCTGTCTTAAATGAACCGCATCCCCCATCAGATACTTCTGCCCATACATAGGGGGAAACTCTTTACAGGAATAAAATTGTAATCCTTTTTCCTGAGCCTGTGGGCGCATTAATTCTTCCGCTCTGTCCAAGACTTCTCCGATCCGATAAGGTTCACGCGCAATCGTAAGTCTTCCGTCTTCCAGTCTGGCTGCATCCAGCACTTCGTTGATCAGAGCCATCATATGTTCACCGGCTCCCGCAACCTCGACGGCATAACTCCGGATGCTGTTTTCGCTGCTTTCCCGCAAAATCATCTCATTCATGCCAAGCATCGTATTCATAGGAGTACGCAGCTCATGGCTGACCCTCATCAGGAACTGCGTTTTGGCTTCATCTGCTTCCTTTAGCTTTCGCATCGTCTGCAGACTTTCCGTCTGATCAATCAGCCAGAGCATCCTGCCATTGTTCTCTCCGTTTTCAATAATTTCTTCTGTACGAAGCTCATAGACGGTATCTTCCCGGTGCAGTAGATGCTCCTCATCCTGAAGAAGTGTAAGCAGCTCCGGATAACTGTCAATGATATCCCCCTGCCTGATATCTGGAAAAAGCTCATCCATACGATGATTCACAAAAATAATTGCACCCTCATGATCCAGAATCAGAAGTCCTTCACTTCCATGATTAAAAGCATTATCTACAGCTGCATGTAAAGAACCGAAATACCGGTATCTGACCATCGCCATCATCATGCAGAACATCGTGATCGTCATGGCAAGTACAACCGGATTATAACTTCCAAATACTCCGATTCCTTTCAGAATCAATTCCAAAATGAAGACTCCGATTCCTGCCGCAATATAGGTAATCCGTCTCTTCTGTATGTGTGTACTCTTACGGTACCGCAGGGCGCAAAGCAATAAAATAGCAAGAAGCACCACGGTCATGTGAGCATAATGCAGACGCCATAAAATTCCTCCGGTAACCTCAATCCGGTGGTACATCCCATCCGTCAGAATCTCCATGGAAGAGTAAAAATACGGATGCTTCTCAGCAGTAAAAACGCCAGTCAATACCAACGCATTACATAATGCCTGCAGCATATAAACCCACTTCGGAATATGAAATCTTGCAAATTCAGATACAAACCAGAGCAGCGCCATCAGAAAACCTGCCTGTCCGACATACTGGACACACAACCCCGGAAGAGCCTCTCCAATCGTGTCAGACCAGACAAGCTCAAGCTGCAGCCCGATAACAAAAATCATGGTAAATACATCGTACAAAACAAAAGCCATCTGCGCTTTTGAAGGCTGCTGCCGTAAAATGACAGACAACATAAAAAGCATTAGCAGAATGGCTATTACATTAACAGTTTCCAAAAAAAGCAGCATATTCTTCTCCCAAGGCAGTTATTTTATTCGGCATTCTGCTCCATCTCACCCTGAATTTCATCCTCGGTTGCAGCCATTGCCTGTAACGTTTTTGTCAAAAGTTCATCCAATTCCCATCCAAGCTGATCTGCACCGCGTTCGATTACCTCACGGGAACAGCCTGCCGCAAAAGCTTTACTCTTATACTTTTTCTTTAAGGATTTTAACTCCATATCCTTCGTGCTCCTGGAAGGACGCATCAGGGCAGCCGCCCAGATCAGGCCTGTCAGCTCATCTGCTGCAAACAGTACCTTCTCCATTTCATGCTCCGGTGCCACTTTGAGGGTCGTGCCGCACTCTACGGTAATGCCGTAGCCATGGGATACCACGCCGTGAATCACTTCCTCCGATGCACCGCCCTCCCTTAACATTTCGGGTGCTTTAAGGCAGTGCTCTGCCGGATATAATTCAAAATCAATGTCATGCAGAAGTCCTACGATTCCCCAGAATTCTGCTTCCTCTCCATATCCCAATTCGTGTGCGTACCATTTCATAACCGCTTCCACCGTAAAGGCATGCTGGATATGAAACGGATCCTTATTATACTTCTTTAATAAAGCAAGTGCTTCTTCTCTCGTAATTCCTGCATTCATGTTCTGTTCTCCTCTTCGAATACTGTTAACTTCTTCCTCGTTCCAGTAACAATCTTTCCTTATTCTGCATAGTTTGCATCTCTTCCAGCCCCTTATATCAGTCTCATCAATTTACAGCTCTCAATCCCTGCACTCCAGAACTCTTCGAGTGGGAGATTCCGGATCTGGCAGACAATACTGGAATTCATCGCACCATGCCCGACAATCAGGATATCCTTTCCCTCCTGCAATGCCGGTTCCACGACTTCCTTTAAAAAGGAACCCGTCCTTGCAAACAACTCTGCAAAGCTCTCTGCTCCTTCGGGCGCCACATAGTGCGGTGGATCTTTAAACAGAGTATACACCGGACTGTCCGGATTTTCAAAAACATTTTCACTTCCCTCACATATTCCGAAGCTCATTTCCTTAAGACGGTCATCCAAAAGAATGGGAAGATCTCTTCCTTTTAATACAATCTCTGCCGTCTCACGCGCCCGGATCAGCGGGGAACAGAAACAGACGTCAAACGGAATCTCCCGATAACGTTCCGCCGCTTCCCCTGCCATACATCGTCCTGCTTCGTTTAGTGGAATATCTGTTCGTCCCTGTAATTTACAGGCATCGTTCCAATCGGTCCTGCCGTGCCGCATAATATAAAGCATGAAAATCTCCTCCTGCATTCTTTCGTTCTTAATCATTCTACCTCTCTTTTATTACAAAAACAAGGATGCCTGTCTGCACAGACACCCCTGCTTTTGACTAAATAAGTGGAAACTATTCAGAGCCATGCAAATTTGCTTTCTGTGGATGCTTGCATCTAAACAGAATAGCAAATTTATATGGCGAAGTAACTACATGAGTAAAACTCAAGCTGTGAAACAGCGGTTTTACGAATGGAGTTCTGAATAGTTGAAAAAAGCAAATGACAATTACTTCTTAATATTGAAGGCTCCGATTCCCGGATATACAGCGCTGTCACCAAGTTCTTCTTCAATACGGAGTAACTGGTTGTACTTTGCAACTCTTTCGGAACGGCTCGGTGCACCGGTCTTGATCTGGCAGGTATTCAATGCCACAGCAAGATCTGCAATGGTCGTATCTGCGGTTTCGCCGGAACGATGGGATGCAATTGCGGTGTAGCCTGCCTTGTGAGCCATCTTAATTGCTTCAAGTGTTTCGGATACGGAACCGATCTGGTTTAACTTAATCAGAATGCTGTTACCACAGCCAAGTTCAATACCCTTTGCCAGACGTTCGGTGTTCGTAACAAAGAGGTCATCTCCGACAAGCTGTACCTTATGTCCAAGCTCTCTGGTAAGCTTCTGCCAGCCTTCCCAGTCCTCTTCATCCAATGCATCTTCAATAGAGATAATCGGGTATTTATCAACGAGCTGTTTCCAGTGCTCGATTAAGCCTTCGGAAGTAAATTTCGTTCCTGCCTTGGGAAGAATGTATTCTCCCTTTACGGATCCTTTCCACTCACTGGATGCGGCATCCATGGCAATCATGAAATCCTTGCCCGGTTCATATCCGGCATTCTTTACAGCCTCCAGAATATACTGGATTGCTTCTTCATCACTTGCAAGGTTCGGTGCGAAACCACCTTCATCACCTACGGATGTTGCAAGTCCTTTGGACTTTAATAATGCAGCAAGTGCATGGAACACTTCTGCACACCAGCGGAGCGCTTCCTTGAAGCTCGGAGCGCCAACCGGCATAATCATAAATTCCTGAACATCTACGGTGTTGGCTGCATGAGCGCCGCCATTTAAAATATTCATCATCGGAACCGGAATACGATTTCCGGAAATACCGCCGAGGAAACGGTAAAGAGGAATATCCAGTGCCTGGGATGCTGCTCTTGCTGCTGCAATGGAAACTGCAAGGATCGCATTGGCTCCTAAATTGGATTTGTCCTTTGTGCCATCTGCTTTGATCATCGCCTGATCTATTGCATAAATATCGCTGGCGTCCATTCCGGTAATGGTGTTGGCAATCACGGTGTTGATGTTCTCAACCGCCTTCGTTACACCCTTTCCCAAATATCTGCTCTTATCGCCGTCTCTTAATTCCAAAGCTTCGAATTCACCGGTAGATGCTCCACTCGGTGCGGTACCTCTTGCGGTTGTTCCGTCTACCAAGGTAACCTCTGCCTCTACAGTAGGATTTCCTCTTGAATCAAGAATCTCTCTTCCAATTACTTTTTCAATCTCTAAATAGTTCATTTACCTGCATCTCCTTTACGATGAACTTCCCTATATAGATGTCCTGCAAGTGTGCGTCTTGCAGGACATCCTCGTTACCATAAAGTACTTATAGCACCGAAAGGGCTTCACATGTTTTATTCATATGTTAGTCTTGTCTAACTACGAATAAATTATCATACTTTGCATGGTAAATCAATATCTGTTTTTGAGAATGATTCTCACCTACCATCAGTAAGTTCAAATTCCGCTTCCAGATCGTTCTTCACCAGTTTGTATTTTCCGGGTGAAAGTGTTCCAAAGGGAGTAAGGTCATAGGTTTCCGTATTTACTGTAAGATCCGGAATGATATGCGCGATGTCCGTCCATTCATATTCCTGCTTCGGTTTCACCTCTACCCATTCCTCTCCTTCAAGCTTCTGTAAGGAATATTCATTGCCATATTCCATCTCATAGCCGCTGTGATTGTCGATTTCTACGGTCAGAATTCCATCTTTATAATCGACAACACGCATGGTAATATCCAGTGGCAACGTGGAAATGTTCTGGTCCTGCGCTCCGTGACCGGGTAATTTACCTGCAAGAAAAATAGAGGTCGGTCCATCCGCTCCTCCAATGATGGATACGGAAGCAGATCCATCCTGATACAGCTTCACATGAGTTGCCACAAATCCACCGATTCCTGCAAGAACTACAATGCCTCCGACTAAAATCCATACTTTTTTATTCTGATACCATTTTTTCATTCTCTACTCCTTTTACAGATTACTTTAACTGTAATCCATCCTTAAATGCATGTCCTACCTTGCTACCAAGTCCGATATAGGTGTTGTTCACCGGATCATAAGTGATCGGTTTTAACTTGAAAGGATCGATCTTTCCATCGGTCAGAATACTTTCCTCGGCATTGACATTCACGATTTCTCCAACCAGAATTCCATCTTCAAAGCTCTTTACCTTGCATTCCAGTGCCATGGGAAGCTCATCAATCAACGGTGCATTCACGAACTCCGATTTCGTTGCATGGAAGCCGGACTTTGCGAACTTATCCGGAACCTTGGCTGCGGATTCCACTCCTACATAATCACAGGCAACGACCGTATCCTCGGTTCCGATGCTGACGGTAAATGCACCGGTCTTTGCAAGGTTATCGGTTGTCTTATGCTGGGACATACTGATGGATATTTCATTCATATCGGTAATGATTCCCCATGCGGCATTCATCGCATCCGGTACTCCATTTTCATCATAGGTTGCTACAATCAGAACCGGCATCGGATACATCACCGGCTTTGCTCCAAAATTTACTCTGCTCATTGTGTTAACTCCTTTCAGAATGTTATTTTTTGTTTCTATTATATAACTCAACGGATAAAATTTGTAAATACAAACTCTGGGGCTTTGGGCATTTCCAGTCCCATCTTAAGTGCTATATTTTTACAGTTAATGAAAAAGGCCATATTTTCTCCAAGTACATGCATTACCTGCATTCCTTCCAGATCCTGCTTTACTTCCTCCGGATTCGTTCCATGAACCATATTCCAATATCTTGACGAAATAATCGGCATCTGTATCAATCCAAAATATTTATTCACCTGATCCCAGGTTGCCGTTGTCCCGGCTCTTCTTGCAGACACAACGGCTGCTGCCGGTTTTAAGCGGAATCGATTTCCACCTCCATTTAGATCTGCATAAAACACCCGGTCCATAAAGGAAGTCATTGCACCGCTTGCTCCACCCCAATGCACCGGCGTTCCAAACACAAACCCGTCATAATCCCCCGCAATATCAAGGCATTCAATGCTTTCGACACTTCGCATAATGCTGTGTAGGTACAGCCTTCCTTATGCGGACTTCCATTTACCAATAATACTTTCATCATTTATACCTTTCCAAGCCTTTACCCGGCATATGCATTCTCACTTCTGCTCTTTATCATTATAAATCCAGTGTATCCACCCAGTCCAGTACATCAGAATCCGATGCTCCTGAAGAAAATCTGTGTCCTTCCTGCCAGGTACCGGTACCAGCCATTTCCTCCAGAAGGCTTCCGCTTCTGCCTAATCCTGAAGAAGCAGATGTACAGAACGGAATCACCGTTTTTCCAGTAAAATCATTTCCTTTGACAAAATTATCTACCGGCCATGCTGCAATGCCCCACCAGATCGGATATCCAATCAATACGGTGTCATAGTTGTCCCAGTTATCCGGAGTAATCTGTGTCAGTTCCACATCCCGGAGACTTTCATCATCATGCTCTCTGGATACACGGCTGTCACTGTTCGTCCAGTTCAGATCATCACTGGTATAAGGCGTAACCGGTGTAATCTCAAACAGGTCGGCACCGGTATCGGCCGCAATCTTTTCTGCTACTGCCTTGGTACTTGCTGATGCCGAATAATATACAATCAAGGTATTTCCTGTGCTTCCTGCATCCGTATCTTCTGTGGCTGTATCTTCTGTGCCTGCAGTTTCCGCATTTTCTGCCTCCAAGGTTGTATCCTCTGTTTCTTCTGTAACAGATGCACTGTCTTCACTGTCTGTTTCTGCAGGCTGCTGTGTTACCACATTCTCCTGTACATCAGCATCTGCGCTGCTCTTTGCAGTGCCGGATCCACATCCAGCCAGCAGTCCTGCTGCCATTACAACACTCATAAATAAAGTAATTACTTTTCCTGCCTTCATCGTTCCTGTTCCTGTTCTGAAATAAATGATTCATTCTTTATGCTCTTATTATAAAGAAAAAGAGACTCCATCAGAAGTCTCATCTCTTGTTATTCAGTATAAATCTATTGGTTATAGGTCTATTTCACCCTCTGAATCGTGTCCACCAGCCTGCGGACCTTGGCCGAAGGTTCCTGCGAGTAAAGCAGTCCAAACGGAATGGCATAATCCCAGTCCACCGGTATGATCTTCATAAGCGGGTGAATACTTTCCCAGCTTTTCACAGCAAGGAGCACGTCATTGCTGTTCTCACACCGGTTAAATGCTTGTCTGCCGCCTTGCTAAAGCTTCCTGCCTCAACAACGCTGATAAATGTTTCAAGCTGTGGGTTGTACATCATATTATGATCCACTCCTTTGCCATTCTGATTTATCTCCCGCTGCACACTGCGTTCTCTTTTATTATAAATAATTCTCTTCCATTTCCCCATTGACATTTCAAATTCTAAATGATATCATTTTGATATCAGATAAATATAATTATCATGTAAAGGAGTGAATTCATTATGGAAGAAAAAGTTTTAAACAAAAAGAAAAACGGAATGGCTATGATGCTGCTTTTTATTGCTCTTTATATCGTTGCAGCGATTTTAATGTGTATCGGTGTTGACCATTCAAAGCCTCTGTGTGTTGTTGCCGTGATCTATCTCGGAATCGGCTGGATTCCTTTCCTTGGCCTTAAGGTTTTAAAACCGCAGGAGGCTTTAGTACTTACTCTCTTTGGTAACTATGTCGGCACCTTAAAGGAAGCCGGATTTTACTTTGTAAATCCCTTCTGTACCGCTGTCAACCCGGCTGCCGCTACCAAGCTGAATCAGAGTGGTATTGATGCCCCGACAGGCGGTGCCCTCTCTTCTCTCAAGATTTCTACAGGTACAACAGGTGAAATAAATGCTGCCCAGGCTGCCAGCAAGAAGGTATCTTTAAAAATTATGACACTCAATAATAACCGTCAGAAAATCAATGACTGTCTCGGTAACCCGATCGAAATCGGTATTGCAGTAATGTGGCGTGTCGTTGATACTGCCAAAGCTGTATTTAATGTCGATAACTATAAGGAATACCTGTCCCTGCAATGTGACAGTGCCCTGCGTAACATCGTACGCATTTATCCTTATGATGTATCTGCAGGTGTTGATACAACAGGGGACGGTCAGGCCGATGAGGGCAGTCTTCGCGGTTCCAGTGAAGTCGTTGCCGAACGGATCCGTCAGGAAATTCAGGAAAAGGTTGGAGA
>USDI01000082.1 GCA_900553305.1 uncultured Lachnospiraceae bacterium | reverse complement strand
AGGAATCGAGCGGGAAGCAGTTCTGCCTGCCGGAATGTCAAAGGGCTCCGGGGAATATCCCATTGGAATGACGATGGATATTTATGAATATCGGGGGAAATACAGTTTTGATCCGAAATCGGTCCGGAATGAAATCCTTCCCGGGGAAGCAGAACTGATGGATGATAAACCGGTTGATCCATCGCAGATTAAGATGGTTGCAGTTTCCTGCAGAAGCTGCGGTGCCAGCTATGAGGCAGCAGCCGGATATACCGGGCGATGTCCGTACTGTGGAAGTTATCAGGATGTCGGGAAAATTTAAAGGTGCGAAAATGAAAATTGCAGATAGAGTTAAAATAATACTGGAGCGTCTGGACGAATACTATGGAACAGATTACCGCTGTTCCCTTGATCATGACAGCGCATGGCAGTTATTAATTGCAACGATGCTGAGTGCACAGTGTACCGACGCCAGAGTCAATATTGTAACGAAGGATCTGTTTGTGAAATATCCGGATGTCAATGCATTTGCGGATGCGGATCTGAAGAAACTGGAACAGGATATTCATTCCACAGGATTTTATCATAATAAGGCGAAGAATATCATTGCCTGCTGTCAGACACTTCGCGACAAATATGACGGACAGGTGCCCCGCTCCTTAGAGGATCTGACGTCCCTTGCCGGCGTTGGACGCAAGACCGCCAATGTCATCCGTGGAAATATTTACCATGATCCCAGCATTGTTGTGGATACCCATGTAAAGCGGATTGTGAAGAAGCTCGGCATTACGAAAGAGACGGAACCGGAGAAGGTGGAATTTGATCTGATGAAGAAGCTGCCGAAGGATCACTGGATTCTCTGCAACATTCATCTGATTACCTTTGGACGTGAGATTTGTAAGGCACCGACACCGAAATGTGAAGAGTGCTTTTTATGTGACGTGTGTGCAGATTATGAGGCACGTATGAGAAAGCAGCGAAAAGTCAAACCACTGCAATAAAAAGCAGAGCATCTAGTGAAAGGATGCAGCTGTGAAGGAATGGAACAGTTGCAAAAGGCTTATGAAACGAAGTGATTGGGAATTACACTGCCCTGGATTTAGAAACCACAGGCTTAAATCCAAAATATGATAAAATCATTGAAGTAGGTGCTGTGAAGGTACGGAACGGTAAGATTATCGACCGCTTTCAACAGCTGGTTTGTCCGGGCATTGCACTTCCGGAAAAGATTACCGGGCTTACCGGAATTACGCAGGAAGAGCTGCTGGAAGCGAAGGGGAGTGAAACGGTGATTCCACAGCTCCTTGATTTCCTGGAGGATGATGTGATTCTGGGACACAGTGTGATGTTTGACTATTCCTTTCTGAAAAAGGCAGCGGTGAACCAGAACCTGTGGAGGCCGGAGCAGTCTCATTTGGGACTTGATACCCTGAGGCTTTCCCGTATTTATCTGCCGGAGCTTCCAAGCAGGAGATTAACGGATCTGTGCCTGCATTATGGAATCAGTCATCATGCACACCGTGCACTGGGAGATGCAGAAAGCACGGCACAGCTTTATTCGATCTTCGTGAAGGAACTGGGTAAAAATCAGACATTGGAAGAACGGGAGAAGACCTTTGCTCCGTTTCCGCTTATTTATAAGATCAAAAGAGAGTCTCCAATCCGGCCGCAGCAAAAACAAAAGTTATATTCTTTGCTCGGGCAGCATAAAATAATACCGGACTATGATGTGGAAAAGCTGACCAGAAATGAGGCAAGCCGTATCATAGACCGGATTTATTTCACATATGGACATTAACGGTGTTCTTCAAGGAGTGTGATAATCCGGTTCTTACTCAGAGAACGGATCTCCTGTGCAAGTGGAAGGAGAGAGGAAATTTTTTCTTTTTCCGAGTTTTCCTCATAAATGCGGACCAAAAGCTCATAGGATGCATAAATATCCGTATGCGTATCGGCTGCAAATTCAAGCAGGATCCTGGCTGCTGCCGGCTGTCCTTCTTTATATAGAAGCTCTGCCCAGCTTTGCAGGGTACATACAAGTGTGGTATAACGCTGGTCATAGAGAGACAGCAGATCAATATTGGGAGCGCCATATTGAAGCTTCAGATCGGTATTGGAAAATCCGGTCAGATTCACGACCGGCTCCTGTGCAAGATCGCGGATCGTCTGTTCATATTCCGGAACCTGTTCGTTTCCCGGCAGCAGACCAAAGGGAAAGGTTTCAACCGGAATGGCGATATAAGGAAGACCATCAAGGGACTTACGCCGGGTGCTGTTGGCGGCATGCTCACGATCCCAGAAAGCCTCATAGTCTTTTGCTTCCATATTCCGGTGCTTGTGGATTTCGTATCCGAGCCAGATACAGAATACAATAAAACTTGCAAAAAAATAGAATCTCATATATAATCCTTTCAAATGAAGAGGTGAAAAATGTTTAATTTTAATAATAAAAAAAGTAAAAGAATGGTATCATCCGTGATTATTCTATTATTGGTACTTGCTATGATTATTCCAACTTTAGCATATTTGATGCCATAAAGCAATGAGGGGAAAAATGAAAAAGTTTAAGACGATGTGTTTAGGGCTGATGGTCTCATTCCTTTGCCTGACTATGATGGCACAGCCGGTGCATGCCACAGAAGGGGATACCATTCTGGCAGGTATTTATGTAGATGACATCTCCCTGGGGGGGATGACCGCCGAAGAAGCCAGGGATATGATGGATCAGAAAATTGCCGAATGGTCCGGAAGGCAGATCACCCTGGTAGCAGTAGGAGGCAATGAAGTACAGATTACACCGGCAGATGTCGGATTTCACTGGAATAATCCAGAGGTGATAGATGAGGCGGCTTCCATCGGACGGCATGGAAATATTGTACAGCGTTACAAGGTTTCCAAGGATTTGCAGCATGAAAACCGGGTTCTTCCGCTGGAGTTTTCCTGCGATGAAGAATTGCTGCGTCTGGTGCTTGCAGACCAGTGTTCGGTTTATAATCATGAGGCTTCCGATGCAACCCTTACACGTGAAAACGGTACATTCATTGTAAATCCCGGACAGAATGGGGAAAAGGTGGATGAGGACGCATCCCTGCAGCTTGTCGAGAACTATCTGTGTAATGGATGGGACAAGGAAGATGGCAGAATTGAATTAATCGTTACCGTAGCACAAGCCAGAGGGACTGCTGAAGAGCTTTCCAAAGTGAAGGATGTGCTTGGTACATTTTCAACCAGCTTTAAGACCTCCGGATCCGGCAGAAGCGCGAATGTACGGAATGGCTGTGCATTGATTAATGGAACGACCCTTTATCCGGGGGATGAATTTTCAACCTATGATGCCGTATCTCCTTTTTCAGAGGCGAACGGTTATTTCCTTGCAGGCTCCTATCTGAACGGACAGGTGGTAGACAGTCTGGGAGGCGGAATCTGTCAGGTTTCGACGACATTATATAATGCGGTTTTATTATCGGAACTGGAGGTGACGGAGCGTCACAACCATTCCATGATTGTGACTTATGTGGATCCTTCTGCGGATGCGGCGATTTCGGAATCTGCCGGCAAGGATTTCCGGTTTGTGAATAATACCGGCGCGCCCATTTATATTGAAGGTTATACGACGGAAGACAAGCAGCTTGTGTTCACGATTTACGGGGAAGAAACCAGAGATCCGGGGCATGCGGTCCGTTATGAGAGTGAAGTAATCAGTAAGACTTATCCGGATACCGAGGTGATCTATGTCAATGAAGGAGCACCGATCGGTTCTGTTTCGGTGCAGTCCGCACATATCGGATATAAGGCAAACCTCTGGAAGGTCGTAACAGAAAATGGTGTGGAGGTCAGCCGCGAAATGGTGAACTCCAGTGTTTATAAAATGGCACCGAGAGCAGCTACGGTCGGAGTGGCAACCTCCGATCCGAATGCCTACAATGAAATTATGGCAGCCATTGCCACCAACAATATTGACCATGTAAAAAATATTGCCGCTGCTCTGGCCGCTGGGGCGGCTCCGGCAGAACAGCCTGCCCAGCCGGCAGCAGAAGAAGCAGCGCCTGCCGCGGAGCAGCCTGCAGAATAGTTGCTTTCGGAACTTGTTCTAAAAAGTTACAGGATTATAGGCACATGGAGTAAGCAATATACAGGGTCAATCAGGATGAAGCAGGGAAAACTTACAGAGAATTGTTTAAAGCGTTCCGTGTTACGAAAAATCGGAACTTATAGAGAAGAAATGCAAAAGGGTGCAGCACTGGGACAGGACTGTGCCTTTTTCTCATGGAAGGAAGAGACACTCGCAACAACGACACAGACGGTTGCCTTACCGGTAAAGGATGCAGGAAGGCTGGCGGTCTATGCCGCAGACAATAATCTGGCGGCGGCAGGAGCACAGACCATTGGAATTTCACTGGCACTTACTATTCCGGAGACGCTGGAAGAAAAAGAATTGCAGGAGCTGATGCGTGGAATCGATGACACCTGCAGGGAGCTCTCCATCCAGATTTCCGGTGGACACACCGAAATCAGCAGCCGGGTAAATGCCCCGGTGATCAGTGTGACCGCCTTTGGATATTTGAAACAAAAGAGGGTATACGAAAGCCCTTCAAAAGAGTATGATATTATTATGAGTAAATTTGCTGCGGTAGAGGGTACGGCAATTCTGCTCGAAACGGAAAGGGAAAAGCTGCAGAAGGCCTACACAGAGAGTTTCCTTTCCGGAGCCGCGGAATGCGCAGAGCATTTGTCAGTGAGGAAAGAGGCTGCCATAGCGGTGGAGTCCGGCGTTTATGCAATGCACGACCTGCATCAGGGCGGAATCTTCGGTGCATTGTGGGAGCTTTCCCGGCAAATAGGCGTTGGACTGAATGTAGATTTAAAGAAAATTCCCATTTTACAGGAAACGGTTGAGATATGTGAATGCCTCGGGGTGAATCCGTATCAGCTTATATCGGGAGGAGCACTTCTCATGGCTGCGGCAGATGGTGAGGCGCTGCTTAAAGAGCTTTGGAAGCAGGGAATTCCGGCGGCCTTAATCGGAACAACCAATGTAGGCAATGACAAGATCATCTGCAATGAGGAAGAGGTTCGTTTCCTGGATAAACCGGGACAGGATGAGATTTACAGGGTGTTTGAATAAGGAAAACAATAAGAATCAGGAGGATTTGAGAAGTGATGAGAGAACAGATTTTAGCCATTATCGAAAAGAACAGCCGCATTTCCGTAAAGGAGCTGGCGGTGATTCTTGGCGCAGAGGAAATTGATGTTGCCAACGAATTGAAAGCTTTAGAAGAAGAGGGTATTATCTGCGGCTACCATACCATGATTGACTGGGAAAAGACGGACATTGAAAAGGTAACCGCATTGATCGAGGTACGTATTACACCACAGAGAGGTCAGGGGTTTGATAAACTGGCAGAACGCATTTACAAGTATCCGGAGGTAAACAGTGTTTATCTGATTTCCGGCGGCTATGATCTCCTGGTATCTCTTGAGGGTAAGTCCTTAAAGCAGGTATCGAGCTTTGTATCCGATAAGTTATCCACACTGGATGGCGTATTGAGTACTGCTACCCACTTTGTTCTTAAGAAATACAAGGATCATGGAACGATTTTAGGCAAAAAATATGAAGACACAAGGGAGATGATTACGCCATGAGAAATCCGTTATCCGACAGAATTGTAGAGATTAAGCCTTCGGGTATCCGTAAATTTTTTGATATTGTAAGTGAGATGGATGATGCCATTTCATTAGGTGTGGGTGAGCCTGATTTTGATACCCCGTGGCATATCCGCGATGAGGGTATTTATTCTCTGGAAAAGGGACGTACCTTTTACACCTCCAATACCGGTCTTAAGGAATTACGTCAGGAAATTGCTGCATATCTTCAGAGGACACAGGGGGTTACCTATGATCCGATGAAGGAGGTCATTGTGACCGTAGGTGGATCGGAAGCAATTGATATTGCACTCCGGGCCATGATTAATCCGGGAGATGAAGTTTTGATTCCGCAGCCCAGCTACGTTTCCTACGAGCCGTGTGCAATTCTGGCCAATGCAAAGCCGGTGATCATCGAGCTTAAGGAAGAGAACGAGTTCCGGCTGACCGCACAGGAGCTGCGTGATGCGATTACCGATAAGACAAAGGTGTTAATTCTTCCTTTTCCGAATAATCCGACCGGAGCCATTATGGAGAAGAAGGATCTTGAAGAAATCGCAGAGGTCATCCGCGAGAAGGATATCTTTATTATTTCTGATGAAATTTATGCAGAGCTTACCTATAAAGAGAAGCATGTTTCCATTGTCAGCCTTCCGGGAATGCAGGAGAGAACCGTATTAATCAATGGATTTTCCAAGGCCTATGCGATGACCGGCTGGAGACTCGGTTATGCGGTTGCTCCGGAGCCGATTTTACAGCAGATGTTGAAGATTCATCAGTTTGCGATTATGTGTGCGCCGACCACAAGCCAGTATGCGGCGATTGAAGCGTTGAAAAACGGGGATGAAGATATCGCCATGATGCGTGAGGCATATAATCAGAGAAGAAGATATTTAATGCATGCCTTTAAGGAAATGGGGCTGCAGTGCTTCGAGCCTTATGGAGCCTTCTATGTATTCCCCTGCATTAAGGAATTCGGCATGACAAGTGATGAGTTCGCAGAACGCCTCCTGCGGGAAGAAAAGGTCGCAGTTGTACCGGGCACGGCATTCGGAGACTGCGGAGAAGGTTTCTTACGAATCTCCTATGCATATTCGTTGGAAAATCTGCAGATCGCGATGGAAAAGATTGCAGCATTTATCAAACGGCTTCGTGAAGAGAAGACCGGTCATTGATCATGATCAAGGAAGAATAAGCAAACAGTAACCATTCAGAGTGGTTACGGCAAATAAAACAAGCAAGAGAGAATCCCTGCCATACGTGACAAGTATGACAGGGATTTATTTTATATCAATGTAAATTAATTTGTTTTAAGGCAAAAAAAGATTAATTATGAAACTAAAAATCTTTTTAAGCAATATACGATAAGCAGATAGCATAATTTGATAAGCTAAAACGGGGTTTTGATGTTTATTATGTATATATGTTTTGAAAATACATATTTATATATTGGGAAATTTGTATGAGATCCTGTTGTTTTGGAGGCATATATGAGAAAAAATATTAAAAAGATCCTGATTATTGTGGCAGTAATAGTAATTGTTGCAATTATTGCTTTTATTTTATCCTTACAGGGAGCAGAGGACTTTCATGAGAAATATGCCGGCACGGATCTTACCAGAGACGTAGAAGGTATGGAACGTGCGGGCACTTATACCGGTTATCTGAATGAACATGCGGATGCCCGGGATATGACCTGCGAGGCAGAGATCAATCTTTTTGATTATACCTCTACCGGTACAGTGGAAGTCTATACGAATTATGAAGGGACTGACAAAGCTCTTTTTACAGATACGGATTCCAGTGTTTCTTTTCATGTACAGATACCACAGACGGGCTATTACAATCTTTATATGGAATATCTGATTCCGGAATCCCGTGGCGTTGCAGCAGAGCGTGGTGTCAGGATCAATGGAGAATTCCCCTTTGAAGATGCGCAAAATATTACGTTTACCAGAATCTGGACAGATGGCGGAGAAGTAAAGACAGATAATCAGGGCAATCAGATCCGTCCTACACAGATAGAAGTATATGACTGGCAGTCTTCCTGCTTTGAAGATGATATGGGGTATATTACAGAACCTTATCGGTTTTATCTCGAAAAGGGTGACAATGAAATTACTCTGGAAGCAGAAAATGAACCAATGATTATACGTAAGTTTATGGTGGCTCCGGTATCCGTTATCCAGAGCTATGAAGAATATGCTGCAAAATATCCGGACATTTCAGACCAGGCAGCGGCAGCAGGCTACATCCAGACGATTCAGGGTGAGGATTCTACTTTGAGATCGGAATCTTCCCTTTATGCGAAATACGACCGGTCTTCACCGACTACATATCCGAACAGCATAACCAATACCGTATTGAATTATGTAGGTGGTGATACCTGGAGAAGCTCGGGACAGTGGATTGAGTGGGAGTTTGAGGTGCCGGAGGACGGCTATTACAATATTATGATTAAGGGACGTCAGAATTACTCCAGGGGAAGTGTGTCCAGCCGTACCGTATATATTGACGGTGAAATTCCGTTTTCCGAAATGAAGGAGATATCTTACGCATACAGCAATGACTGGGAATGCAAGGATCTAGCTGATGATAATGGTGTACCTTATAACTTCTATCTGACGAAGGGGATACACACGATTCGCCTTGAGGCTACATTGGGCGGAGTCGGCCCCATTCTTGAGGAACTGGAGGATTCGACCTATCGTGCGAATCAGATTTACCGGAAAATATTGGTTTATACCGGTGCCAACCCGGATCGTTACCGTGACTATTATATAGAAGCAAATTATCCGGAAGTCATGGAAGCTATGGAACTGGAATCCAAAAGACTGTTTAAAATTGTAGATGATACGGTTTCCTACAGCGGACAAAAGGCAGACAATATTGCGGCAGCCCAGACCGTGGCGCAGCAGATGGAACGTTTCTGTGAGAAACCGAACAAAATTACACTTGAGTTTACTACTTTTAAAGATAATATTACAGCGCTTGGTACAGCATCCTTAAATATGAGCGAAACAAAGCTCGATATTGATTATCTGGTGGTTTCCGGCACGGGGGTTACACCCAAGAGCTG
>USDI01000081.1 GCA_900553305.1 uncultured Lachnospiraceae bacterium | reverse complement strand
GGTGGTGCGCATCTGTTTAAAGAAGAAGGAAGAGACAAAAAAAAATTTTGTGGGGGGAGATCAGACCTGAAACACTATATCTAGTTGATGGGATAACACACCACACAATATAAGCAAAAATTAAAGAGAAATCCAGTATTTATGCGCCTTGTGAGACTCACAGGGCGCTATTTTTATGCTTGCAATCCCTATCTCAATAGGGTAAAATAGACCTAAAAGTGGTGGAAAGTGGTAGATAGTGTCAACCAAGTGGTAGAAAGTGGTGAATTGTATCAATGTTTATGGGTGAATACAATCATACAATTGATGCCAAAGGCAGACTGATCATTCCTTCCAAATTCCGTGAAAGTTTAGGCGATGAATTTGTAGTGACCAAGGGGATGGATGGCTGTCTGTTTGTGTATGACAATGAAGAGTGGAAGAAATTTGAAGAAAAGCTTCTCTCACTACCCATGATGGATAAACAGGTAAGACAATTTACCAGATACTTCCTGGCAGGCGCAGCCAGCGTGGAAGTGGACAAGCAGGGACGAATTTTAATCCCTTCGGTTTTACGGGAGTTTGCAGATATTACGAAGGACGCCGTTTTAGTCGGTGTAGGAAGCAGAATTGAAATCTGGAGCAGGGAACGCTGGGAAGGAACGGTTTCCTTTGAGGATATGGATGAGATTTCCAATCATATGTTTGAGCTTGGAATTGGAATCTAAAGGGGTTAACGAATGGAATTTAATCATACGTCAGTGCTGTTAAATGAATCAATCGAAGGCCTGAACATCAAGCCGGAAGGAATTTATGTGGATGGAACCTTAGGCGGAGCAGGACATGCCAGTGTGGTTGCAGGAAGACTTACCGGTAAAGGACGGCTCATCGGCATTGATCAGGATGAGGCAGCGATTGAGGCTGCTACTGCAAGATTAGAGCCATTTAAAGAGCATGTGACGATCGTTCGTGATAACTACCGGAACACACCGGCTGTTTTAAGGCAATTACAGATTGACGGAATTGATGGAATGCTGCTGGATCTGGGGGTTTCCTCTTATCAGCTTGATAATGAAGAGCGGGGATTTTCCTACCGGTATGATACGCCGCTCGATATGCGGATGGATCAGCGGAGCAGCTTTTCGGCAAGAGAGATCATTAATGAATACAGCGAGATGGAACTGTTTCGGGTGATACGCGATTATGGCGAGGACAAGTTTGCAAAGAACATTGCCAAGCACATCGTGGCAGCCAGGAAACAGAAACCAATCGAAACGACAGGAGAGCTGAACGAAATCATTAAAGCAGCAATTCCTGCAAAGATGAGGGCAGAAGGGGGACATCCTTCCAAGCGTACCTTCCAGGCAATCCGCATCGAATGCAATCATGAACTGGAAGTGTTGAAGGATTCCTTAAATGAACTGATCGATCTTTTGAATCCGGGTGGGAGATTATGTATTATTACCTTTCATTCCCTGGAGGACCGGATCGTAAAAACAGCATTCCGGCAGGCAGCAAATCCCTGTACCTGTCCACCGAATTTTCCGGTATGTGTATGCGGAAAGGTAAGCAGGGGGACGGTGATCACCGGGAAGCCGATTTTACCGGGTGAAGAGGAAATGGAGTTAAACAGCAGAGCCAAAAGCGCGAAGCTTCGAATATTTGAAAAGTGTAATTAGGGAATGGAGGCATAACTTATGAGGGCTGATACAAGAACAACCAGGAAAACTGCATATCGGAACAGTATCTATGTGCAGGGAAATACAGCCAGAAGGCTTGAAGTACTGCCTCAGATTGAACAGCCGCATCGTCGTGTCAGTGAGCAGACACATCGTAACCGTGCGAGAGCACGCCGGATGAATATCGGCTATGTATTGTTTCTTGCAGTCGCTATGGTTGCTGCGGGAATGATTTTAACCATGTATCTGTCATTGCAGTCGGATATCACGAACAGCATTAAGAATATTTCCAGACAGGAAAAGATTTTAAACGATTTAAGACTTGATAATGACGAAAATTATAGTAGAATAACAAGTAGTATTAATCTGGATGAAGTAAAACGGATTGCCATTCAGGAACTGGGTATGGGATATGCACAGGAAGGTCAGATTATCACATTTAACGGAGACAGTAGTGACTATGTGAGACAGACCGGTGAAATTCCGAATTAGTATCCGGGGAAGGATGCAGAACCGTAAGAGGTAAAATTTTGGCAAGACAGGCAAAAGGAAATCGATTTACAGTAAGAATGCAGAAGAAGCTGGTAGTGCTATTTATGATAGTGCTGCTGGCTTTTGTGGGTTTAACCTATCGGTTATTCACCATCAGCAGAGACAATGGAGAGCGTTACAAGAAGCAGATTTTGTCCCAGCAGAAGTATGACAGTACGACCATTCCGTACAAAAGAGGATCCATTCTTGACCGGAACGGAAGTATTCTGGCTTCGAGCGAGAAGGTTTATAATGTCATACTGGATGCGGTAGCGGTATCGGAGAAGGAAGAGTATCTGGAGCCGACGCTGGATGCCTTGCGGCAGGAGTTCGGGATTGATACATCGGCGGTCCGCTCCTATATTGCAGAAAACGGTGACTCGTCACGCTATTATGTGCTGGCGAAGCGTCAGACCTATGAACAGATTGAAGGGTTCAAGGAATTGCAGAACGCAGAAGGATCTCTGGTTCAGGGGGTCTGGTTCGAGGAAGAATACCAGAGAATGTATCCGGGTAATACCCTGGCCTGTGATGTCATTGGATTTACGACGAATGATAATGTGGGATCCTATGGCCTGGAAGAATATTATAACGATGTGCTGACCGGAACACCGGGACGGGAATATGGTTATATGAATTCGGATGCGAATGTGGAAAGGACAACCATTGCAGCGGTAGACGGCAATACCATACAGTCCACGATTGATGCCAATCTGCAGAGCATTGTAGAGAAATATCTGCTGAAATTTAATGAAGAATATAAGGATAACGCCCATGAGGGAAATGGTGCCAACAATGTAGGCTGTATCATTATGGATGTCAATAACGGAGAGATTCTTGCCATGGCAAGTTATCCCACCTTTAATCTGAATGATGTGCGGAATACGGATGCATTGCTTGGCATGCGGCTCCTTGATGAAAACGGCGAGAAAACCGAAGAATACATTAATGAAGAAAATGTCGGTACCCTTGAGGGAGATCAGTATTATAGCAACCTCAACGCATTATGGAAGAATTTCTGTATTAACGATACCTATGAACCGGGTTCCGTTTCCAAGCCCTTTACGGTAGCGGCAGCGATTGAAAGCGGTGCAATTACCGGAAATGAAACCTATAACTGTGAGGGACTTCTTGAAGTCGGCGGTCACAAGATCCGCTGCCACAACCGTTACGGTGACGGACTTCTTACCGTATCGGAAGGAATTGAACGTTCCTGTAACGTGGTGATGATGTACGTTGCAAAAGCCACGGGGGTAGATACGTTTACGAAGTTCCAGCATATCTTTAATCTTGGGTTAAAGACGAATATTGACCTGGCAGGAGAAGCACGTACCGCAAGCCTTATTTTTAACAAAGATACCATGGGCTCCTCGGATCTTGCGACAAACAGCTTCGGACAGTCCTACAACTGTACGATGATCCAGATGATCAGTGGATTCAGTTCCCTGATTAACGGTGGATATTATTATGAACCGCATATGGTTAAGAAGATCATCAGCCCGTCGGGAGCAACCGTACAGAATATTGAACCCCGTGTATTGAAGCAGACCGTTTCCGAGGAAACCTCCGAAAAGATCCGGGAGATGTGTAATACCGTTGTTACCGGGGAACACGGAACCGGTAAAACCGCCCGTCCGGCAGGTTACATGATCGGGGGTAAAACAGGAACTGCCGAAACGCTTCCCCGAGGCAACCGTCAGTATGTAGTTTCCTTTATGGGATATGCTCCGGCAGACAATCCGCAGATTGCGATTTATGTGGTTGTGGACCGTCCGAATGTGGCAACACAGGACGATGCGAAGTATGCAACCCGTATCGTGCGGAGTATTCTTACCGAGGCGCTTCCTTATCTTGGCATTTTCATGACCGAGGAACTGACCGATAAGGAACGGGAAGAATTAGAACAGCTTCAGATCGAAATCCGGACTCCGGTTGTTTCACAAGAAGATACAGCAACCGAAGGAGAGGATGGAGAAAATACCGGAGATGCCACGGCAGAGGGGGATGGAACCACGGAAGAAACACCACGCAATGAACCATGGAAGGACTTCCCGATTGATCCGGCAACCGGCTATGCGGTGGATCCGAATACCGGTGCTTATGTTGATCCGGTAACGGGTGCGGTGTACGGAGAAAGCTTTGAAGGCGGCGAAGCCGAGGGTGGAACCGGAGAGGACACCACAGAGGATACGACAGGAGATACCGGAACGGAGAACACCGGACAGGATACCACGGCAGAGGCTCCGTAGAAACCTGAAAATACAAAGGCATAACCTCATAGGAAGGGTAATAAATTATAACAATACCTTTTCTATGAGGTTTTTTATGCAGAAAAATAAGACCTTTCACCGGAAAAAGATTGTGACCTTTTTCTTCGTATGCGTTGTACTGCTCTGTCTTTTGATGGTACGGCTCGGTTATCTGATGGTGAACTGTTCGGAATATTATATGGAAAAAGCACAGCAGTTACATGAAAGGGAACGAATGATCAAGGCCGCCAGAGG
Organism: uncultured Lachnospiraceae bacterium; assembly: GCA_900553305.1. Classification (GTDB taxonomy): domain Bacteria; phylum Bacillota; class Clostridia; order Lachnospirales; family Lachnospiraceae; genus Suilimivivens. Next base: position 4,115 of record USDI01000081.1, on the reverse strand, counting down.
ACGGATATTGGATGCCAATGGCACGGTTCTTGCAGACAACAAAACGGTCTGTACGATCTCTGTGATTCACAACCAGATCAAGGAACCGGATAAAATCGTAGAGGTGTTAAGCCGGGAACTGGATCTGTCTGAGGAATATGTCCATAAGCGGGTACAGAAGTATTCCTCGATTGAAAAGGTAAAGAGCAATGTGGAAAAGGAAACCGGGGACCGGATCCGGAGCTATGATCTGGCCGGGGTAAAGGTGGATGAGGATTATAAGCGATATTATCCATATGATACGCTGGCTTCCAAGGTACTGGGCTTTACCGGCGGTGACAATCAGGGAATCATCGGTCTGGAAGTAAAATATGAGGAGGTATTGAAGGGAACGGAGGGCACGATTCTTACCGTGACCGATGCAAGGGGCGTGGAGCTTGCAGCAGAGGGAGAAGAGCGTGTGGAGCCCATTCCCGGAAAGGATCTGTATATCAGCATGGACCGGAACATCCAGAGCTATGCGACGCAGCTTGCTAAGCAGGTGATGGAAACCAAAGAAGCGGAGAGGGTATCGATCATTGTCATCAATCCCAAGAATGGAGAGCTTTATGCGATGGTGGATGTTCCGGAATTCGACCTGAATCATCCCTATGATCTGGGAGAGGCAGGCGAAGGAGTGAGCGAAGAACAAAAACAGGAGCTGCTCAATCAGATGTGGCGTAACGGCTGCATCAGTGACACCTATGAGCCGGGATCCACCTTTAAGGTCATTACGGCATCGGCCGGCCTGGAGGAGGGCGTGGTAACACCGGAATCCACCTTTAACTGCCCGGGCTACATCATGGTGGAGGACCGCCGGATCCGCTGCCACAAGATCACCGGACACGGAACCCAGACGTTCGTCCAGGCAACGATGAATTCTTGTAACCCAGTATTCATCACGGTCGGTCTCCGGCTTGGAGTAGACAATTATTACAAATACTTCAAGCAGTTCGGCTTATTGGAAAAGACCGGCGTGGATCTTCCGGGAGAGGCGGGGACCATTATGCACAAAAAGGAGGACATGAAAGCGGTCGAGCTGGCCACGGTTTCCTTCGGGCAGTCCTTTCAGGTGACGCCGATCCAGATGGCGGCAACGGTGTCCTCCCTGGTAAATGGGGGCAAAAGAATCACGCCGCATTTTGGTGTAAAGGTGGCAGACCGGAAGGGTGAGAACATTCAGATGCTGTCTTATGAAGAGGGAAGGCAGATTGTGTCGGAAGAAACATCGGCAACCATGCGGATGATCTTAGAGCAGGTGGTAGAAAGTGGATCCGGGAAGAACGGCTATGTGGAGGGCGCAAGGGTTGGAGGAAAGACCGCGACCAGCCAGACGCTTCCGAGAGGAACCGGGAGGTACATCGCTTCCTTTATCGGATTTGCCCCGGCGGACGATCCAGAGGTGCTTGCGATTGCGATTATCCATAATCCACAGGGAGTATATTATGGCGGTCAGGTGGCCGCCCCTGTCGTACGTCAGCTTTTCGAAAATGTTCTTCCCTATCTGGACAAAATGGATTATAATTGAAAGGTATGATTAATGAAAATGCAAGATGTGGTTTTACCGATTCTGTCAGCTTTTTTACTGAGTGCACTGCTTGGTAAGCTGCTGATTCCGCTACTGAAGAAGGTAAAGGTACGCCAGACAGTAAGAGAGGATGGACCGAGCACTCATCTGTGTAAATCGGGAACGCCGACCATGGGTGGAATTATCATTCTGTTGAGTATTCTGCTTTCGACACTTCCGTTCCTTGGCAGGTTTCCGGAGGGGATACCGGTATTGTGTGTAACGTTTGGTTTTGGACTGATCGGCTTCTTAGATGATTTTATCAAGGTAGTCCTTCGAAGATCGAAGGGATTGTCCGCATTTCAAAAGTTTTTACTGCAGTTTCTCTTAACGGCGGGATTCTGGTATTACCTGTATGAAGTGCGCGGGATGGATTTCCTGATGCGGATTCCGTTTTCCAATGGGAAAAGCCTGTCTCTGGGAGCCTTTACGATTCCGGTATTTTTCTTTGTCGTGATAGGAACGGTAAACGGGGTGAATCTTACCGATGGACTGGATGGACTGGCAGCGAGCGTGACAATGATGGTTGCGATGCTGTGGCTGATCGTCTCGGTGTTTTGGCATGAGGGACTGTTTCCGGTGACGGGAGCAGTTGCGGGAGCATTACTGGGATTCCTTTTATTTAATGTGCATCCGGCGAGTGTCTTTATGGGAGATACCGGCTCCCTTGCGCTGGGAGGTTTCGTGGCAGCCTGTGCGTATCTGATGGATCTGCCGTTATTGCTTCCACTGGTCGGTATTGTGTATGTGATCGAAGTGCTTTCCGTGATTGTTCAGGTTTTGTATTTTAAGGTAAGCGGAGGAAAGCGGCTTCTGAAGATGGCGCCGCTCCATCACCATTTTGAACTGTGCGGATGGGAGGAAACACGCATTGTTGCATTATTTACCATAATGACTGCAGTAATGTGCATTGTCGCATTGCTGGGAATATAGAAACGAGGTTAAGAACATGGATTTACAGAATAAAACCGTATTGGTAATTGGAACAGGAAAAAGCGGAATCGGGGCAGCAGGTCTTTTGTCAAAGGCCGGTGCGAAGACGATTCTGTTTGACAGTAATGAGAAGCTGGATGTGGAAGCCTTAAAGGAGAAGACCACAGGAATTTCTTCCTTACAGATTGTAACAGGCACACTTCCTTCCGGGCTGGAAGAGCAGGTGGAACTGCTGGTAATAAGTCCCGGGGTTCCGATTGATTCCGATATGGTGGTTTCTTTTGAAAAAAGAGGAATTCCGGTATGGGGAGAGATTGAGCTTGCCTATGCCTTTTCCAAAGGTGAAGTGATTGCCATTACCGGTACGAACGGAAAGACCACGACAACCACGCTTGTCGGTGAGATTATGAGTGCGTACAAACCGTCCGTTTTTGTTGTGGGAAATATTGGAAATCCTTATACGGATATTGCGATGGACACGAAGGAGGATTCCGTGGTGGTTGCGGAGATCAGCAGCTTCCAGTTGGAGACGATCCACACCTTTGCGCCGAGGGTATCCGCGATCTTAAATATTACACCGGATCATTTGAACCGTCACCACACCATGGAGTGCTATGTGAAGACAAAGGAGAAGATTGCATCAAACCAGACGAAAGAGGATGTCTGTGTACTCAATTATGAGGATGCCTATACCAGAGCATTTGGAGACAAATGCCCTGCGAAAGTGGTATTTTTCTCCTCAAAAAGAGAGCTTGCTGACGGACTTTTCCTTCAGGGAGAAGAGATCATGCTTGCAGAAAATGGCAAGGCACAGAAGCTGATGAACATTCATGAAATGAATCTGGTTGGCTTATGTAATGTAGAAAACGTGATGGCAGCGATTGCCATCTGCCGTGCAATGGATGTTCCGATGGATGTCATTCTTGCAACAGTCCGTCAGTTTAAGGCAGTGGAACACCGGATTGAATTCGTTGCTACGAAGAACGGAGTAGATTATTACAACGATTCGAAGGGAACGAATCCGGATGCTGCCATACAGGGAATCCGTGCCATGACAAAGCCCACCATCCTGATCGGAGGAGGCTATGACAAGCAGAGTGAATACGATGAATGGATTGAGAACTTTGATGGCAAGGTGAAAGCGTTTGTCCTGATCGGTCAGACGAGGGACAAAATCGCAGAGTGTGCAAGAAAGCATGGAGTTTCGAATATCATTCTTGCAGATACCTTTGAAGAGGCGTTCGAGATCTGCGTACAGAATGCCGTTCCGGGAGATGCCGTGTTATTGTCTCCGGCGTGTGCAAGCTGGGGAATGTTCCCGAACTATGAGGTTCGCGGCAAAATGTTTAAGGAAATGGTTCATCAATTAGGAGAGTAGGTTTTGTCAATGGACAGATTTAAGAGAGGATCACGTAAAAATCAGGAATCCTTTTCCGATTATACGTTACTTTTTATTGTGTTGTTTTTGCTGGCGTTTGGTCTTGTCATGCTGTATTCGACCAGTGCCTATGATGCAAATCTGACCTATAATGATTCCACTTATTTGTTCCGCAAGCAGATTTTTTCAACGCTGGCGGGACTTGTCGTGTTGTTTATT
>USDI01000080.1 GCA_900553305.1 uncultured Lachnospiraceae bacterium | reverse complement strand
GATGACAATGCTATTGAGGCAGCAAAGGCAACCACGTATTATCCTGGAGATACTCTTACTTTTACCAACATTCCCGGTTCAGAGAAGATGATGTTTGAAGTTCGTTGGGATTACTATGAAAATTCAGTATATACAGGAAGTAGTTTGAATTATAAAGGCAGTACTATAAATACATTGTCTATTAGCTTTCCTTCCAACATTGAATATGGAACTTTCTATACTAGCGCACTTCCAATTTCATCATCCACAACAATCACAACAGTTATTACTATGGTTGTTAAGGTTTATTATTCCGCTTCTCCCTTGGAGTCCACAACGACTCCTTCCCACGAATGTAACTTCCAGTGGGTAACAACAGTAGAACCGCAGCCCGGTGTAGATGGTCTGGAAGAATATAAGTGTATCACTTGCGGTATGGTTAAGGAATCCCAGCCCATTCCCGCAGGTATGGCTACGGTCAAAAACCTGTATGGCTTTATTAAGGATGCTCCGGAGAACGGAACTGTTACAACTGATTTCGGTAAGCTCCACACCATCAGCGATTACCTGTTGAAGAAGATGGCAGAACGCAATGATGTAACTACAACCATTCAATTCGAATACAACAACACGAAGCTGCAAATTACCTTCCCTGCTGGAACCGATTACACTCCGGTCCTGACAGATACCGACACTATGTACGGCTTCTATGGAGTTGCCTCTAAGCTTGGATTAACGGTTACGGAACGGCAATAATAATTCAAGATGTATGTTCAATCTATAAAGGGGATTTGAATACAGGATAAGGCACACAGGAATTGACCTGTGTGCCTTATTTCTAATATATTTTTAACGGCTTAAGCATGTAATTTTATATTTTTCGAGTGTTTTGTTTTGTATTTTTCGAGTATTTTGTTTTGTATTTTTCGCGTGTTTTGTTTTATGTTTTTCGGATTCCGATCCATTTTAAAAGAAATGCAACAACAGCATATACGCCGCTGTTCCAAGAAAAATGCTAAAAAAGGTACTTCGTTTAAAATGATAGCTGACAGCAACAACCAGTACCGCAAGCAGCTTCTGAATACCGACTCCGGTAAAATCATCGGGTACATCCTTCAAACAGTAAATAATCAGAACCGCCATAATTGCCGAAGGAAGCAGTTCCCCCAGCTTCTGTAACCAGCCGGGCATCTTCCGGTCACCAGAAAAGATCAGAAACGGCAGGGCACGAAGTCCAAACGTAATCGCCGCAGATAACACAATGGCGGCTGCAAGCATTGGTGTACTCATTCTGCTGCCTCCTTTCTCCCTACAAAGAACAGAATTCCGGAAACAAGAAGTAATGCCGGAAGGATGAAGCTGCTCTGTCCGAAGATCAGCAGGCACACAATTCCACAGGTCAGACCCGCCAGTGCCGGTATATGACTGGATGCTTTTTTCCACTGATCCATAAAAATAATCACAAACAATGCCGTCATGCAGAAGTCAATTCCTTCCAATTCAAAGGGAATCAACTGTCCCAGCACCGCACCGGCCACCGTTGCTGCCATCCAATAGCAATGGCTTAAAAGCGCAACACCGAACATCGTGTCTTCCTTTTCCTTCCGGGGAAGCTCCAGCGTACAGTTCACGGCATAGGTTTCATCCGTCAGGCTGTGAATCATATACAGCTTCCGCTTTCCCATCCGCTTGAAATCATTTAAAAATGTCAGACTGTAAAAGCTCTGACGGCTGTTCATCAACAGTGCTGTAATCGCAATCGTCAGTAAGGATGCCCCTGTACTTAAAAAGGTAATCAGCACGAACTGGAATGCACCCGTATATACGGTCATGCTCAATAACAGGGCCACATACCACGGAAATCCGGTCTCCTCCATCATAATTCCATAGGCTGCACCCAGAAAAAAGTAACTGCACATAATTGGCAGTGATTTCACGAATGCCAGTTTCCATGTTTCTTTTGAAATCTTCACTTTATTTTCTCCTACAGTTCATGATAATAAGGACAAATATCCTCATAGTGTCCGTCTTTCATACGGAATCCCTTCGGGATCGTTCCAAGCTGTGTGAACCCAAGCCGTTCATACAGATGCCGCGCATGAACATTGGTTGCCACAACCGCATTAAACTGAAGCACTCCATAGCCGTGCTCTTTTCCCTGAATCAGACAGTCCTTAACAAGCTGCTCCCCGATATGCAAGCCACGGGAATCCCTGGAAACTGCATAGCTTGCATTGCAGATATGTCCACAACGGCCAACATTGTTGGGATGCAGAATGTACAATCCATAAATCTTTCCGGATTTCAAATCATTTCCAGCTCCTTCGCTTGGGAAAGCATCTTCCGGTTTTTGCTCTTCGATATTCATTGGGTCTGCAATGACTTCTGCCACTCCACAATATGTCTGCTGTGCGAAGAACTCTCTTCCACTTACCTTATCCAGTAATTCTTCCTGCGGAAATGCAACTCCGTCCTCTACCACTTCATTCCAGATGCGGATCATCTCAGGAAGATCCTTCTTCTCGTATTTTCTTATTTTAATCTCCATTGTTTGATATTACCCTGTACAAATCAATCATGTGTATAATCTTGTTTCTTGTTTTGTATCTTAGCTTATTTCTTCTTTTCCTGGGTATTTGTTTTACTTTTCATCTCTCATACCCAGTACTTTCTCTTTCATTGGGTATAGTAACTTTATTTTGTCTTCCATACCCATACTTCTTCTTTTCTTTGGGTACTCGATTTACTTTTCATCTCTCATGCCCAGTACTTTCTCTTTCATTGGGTACAGTAACTTTATTTTGTCTTCCATACCCAGTACTACTATTTTTGTCACATAACCCTGACAGTTACAGTTTCAGTTTCAATTACTTCTCCGCGCGGATCAGATTCTTATAGAATTGCACCGCACCGGGCAGGCAGTTATATTCAATGCACTCGTTCAGGCCATGCATGCCCTTCATCTGCTCCGGTCCGAAAACCACAGGTGCAAAGCGGATGCAGTTGTCACATACCGGACTATAGAACTGTGCATCGGTAGCCCCGGTCATTACATAAGGGCTGGATGGCAGTCCCGGAAAGGTCTGTGCAATCACCTGTTCCATCATTCGATACCCCTCACCATGGATATCTACGGGCTTTGTATAGTCATTGGAATGGATAATTTTTGTCTCTAAACCGTATTTGGAAGCCAGATTCCTGATAATTTCAAGACTTTCCTTTTCTCCCTGATGGGGAATAAAACGCATATTGGCTCCAAGGGTTGCTTCCTGAGGAATCACATTATATGCATCGGAGCCGGACTGCATGGTAAATGCAATTGTCGTCTGCAGCATAGCTCCTGCCTGTGCACTGATCTTCGGAAGTACTGCTTTTAAGAGCGGCTTAAACAGCCACATATTTCCAAGCACCAGCTTTAACCCGAAAGAGGCATATGGTGCCAGAGAAGTAAACATGGCAGAAACTTCCGGAAGCATCTTCTTTCGGAACGGTGAATGCTTCTCTACTTCGGTTACAAAAGCGGAAAGGCGTGCAATCGGTGTTCCCTTGGACGGTGCACTGGCGTGTCCTCCATTACTTCTTGCAGTAAACTTCACGTCGGCTTTGCCCTTCTCAAAGACACCCACCATTGCAAAGTTTCCAGGAATTCCTCCAACGGGCTCCGTAATGATGGCTCCACCCTCGTCACACAGAAGAAACAGCCGGATTCCTCTTCGCTGCAGTTCCTTTACAAGCTTCGGTGCTCCGTCTCCTGCCCATTCTTCGGTACAGGAGGATGCCAGATACACGTCCGTCGGCGGCACAAAGCCTTCCGCAAGCAGTTCTTCCACTGCCTCTAGAAAAGCCATTACCGTGCACTTCGTATCCGCCGTACCTCGTCCCCATACCTTACCATCTGCAATATCTCCGGAAAAAGGAGCATGAATCCACTCTCCCTCTGCCGGAACGACATCCTGATGACTCATCAGAAGAATCGGCTTCTCAGAAGATTTTCCCTTCCAGTAATACAACAGGTTTCCATCAATTTCGGTCTTTTGAAGCTCTTTATGTACCAATGGAAAAAGCTCCTCCAGAACCTTATGAAATCCAAGATACTTCTCCACTTCCGCTACTCCGGCATGGGAGGTCGTGTCGTACTGTACCATCCTGGAAAGCTTTTCGGCAAGTCGAAGTGCTTCTTTCTCGTCTGCCTTTGCCTGATAATCGGAAGTTTTGTTCGGCATCAGAAGCGTCCGGATTACTGCAATCAACAATAACAAAATGATGAGCAGAAGTATTCCCAGTAAAATCCATCCTACATATTTCATAATTCTCTTTCCTTCTTTCTTCGTAACTGTTCCTTCTTATTGCAGTTACCTTTCCTGCTTTATCAATAAATGAGTGTAACCATTCAAAATCTTCAACTTAAATCTGATCAGAATACTATCCTTACTCTGTCTGGTCCTTCCTTCCCTTCTTAAAGAAAATCCAAGCTACCAGAATGGCAATTGCGCCGGACGGAATAATCATAAAGCTGGTCGATCCGATCAGTCCCGGTACAAAGATGAACAGCGCACTCATCAACACAAGCGGGAATACGGCAATGCGCATATTCTTGCGGTAATATTTATATGCCATCGCCCCAAACAATGCCGGAACTACATTTTCAAATGCAGGCTGCAATACTTCGCTCTGCAAAACCGGCTGCAGCGGAACCATCAGAAGAACGCCAACGGCCAGAACCAGAATCGTAACCAGCGATGAGGTTGCAATCGAAATCGTAGAAATGATTTCATTTTCCGGTGTTCCGGTCTTCGCGCCCACCATATCACGTGCATTGACCGCACACGGAATCTTCATATTAATGAGATTGCCGGTGATAAATGCAAGGTATCCGCCTCCGGAGCCCAGCATCGGTGTGTAAATCAGGAATTCTGCCACACTGCTCACAAACCATACCAGCCCTACGGATAAAAAGGCTCTTGCCACAGCTGCAAGATCCGGATAGGCTCCTAAGATTTTTCCCATCAGGAACGGCGCACCAACCAGCATTACCAACGTAACGGCACTGACTACCCTTCCGATTACATGCGTGCGTTTCCGGTATTCTTCCCACGTATTTGTTTTATTTTCTTCCATCATTCTCGTGTCCCTTCTTAATTATTACTCACTTCTATGTATCTACTTTTATTTATATATCTATTTTTATTAATGCTTACTTTTAGCTTCTACTGTTGCTAATTACTTTTATTACTATCTTTATCTGCTACTATCTACTTCTATGGCTTTGCTATTGTTACTATTTACTCTTTTGCTGTCTGCTTCTATGGCTGTTTACTTTTCGGCTCCCTGACATTCCATTTTCAAAGCAAGACTGTAAAATTCAAGCTCAGATCAGCCCGACAATCACCGCGGCTGCCATACCGGCAATCATACTTCCTGCAATGGAAAAGCTGTCCACCCAGCCAATCTTTTTCTTCTCGGACAGGAATACGAAGAATCCCATCACCAGTGCGGAAACCACCATAACCACCAGAGGAATGATGTCACCGTTAAAGGTAAACAGACCATTTTCAGAAATAAAGCCTCCGATATAACGGCCAATGTAGGTACTTACAAGTCCGATAAACATTGCCGTCATCGCAAGATCTGTGAAACCGGCCGATCCTGACTTACCGGAAGAAGAATTCTTCGTAAGCTTCTGCGTATATTTCTTATTTAAAAAGATCGATAATACCATGCCCCACATAATACAAATACTCATCAACAGGGCAATGGTAGAAAATGACGTTGCTGTCATTTCAGATGCAGAAAGTGTGGTCATCCCTACCTGTTCTGCGGCCGCCTGCGCTACCTGTGTCTCATAATGAAGCGCTCCAATCACGGAAAGACGAAGCCACGGCCACGGTGTTCCAAGACTTCCGGAAAGTGCAATGACTCCCAGTAAAATTCCAATACTCGGCAGTACGGAGAATGTCGCACTCGAAATAATAGTCCGTTTCATTTTCGTTTCATCCATTCCCAGTGCCTTACCTGCCCGATAAGCCCTGACCAGAAAAATCACACAGACAACTGCCACAAATGCAATGATGCCGCCACAAATGAGGTACATGGGCGTGCTGTTCAACTGATTTAAAATCGTCATAACTCTACACTCCTCTACTTTAATCGATTAAATCTATCTAAGATTATGCCACATCAAATTCAAAAGTTCCACCCGATCTTTTCTGAAACCTCGACAATTCCGATGAAATTTCCTGTAAAACAAAAGGAATCCGCAGACCTTAATGCCGGGTCTGCGGATTCCTACTCTCATTTCCTATTTATTCGTAACAATTCTTTTAAACCTTAAACTGCTTCATACGGTCAGCAAGTCCGTTGGCCTGCTCTTCCAGTTCCTTGGCATTTCCGGCGACACGGTTGCTGTTCTCGGTAACGCTTTGGCTGCAGGTGCCCAGCCGCTCTACAGAACCGGTAATCTCCTGTGCCGCGGAAAGCTGGTCTTCTGCCAGCTGTACCGTTCCGGAGGATACCTAATTGACCTCATCCACCATATCTACCATACGATGAACGATGGTATCCGTCTCCTCTACCTTGCCAAAGACATTCCGGAAGGTTTCGGATGCCGTCTCTACCATCTGCGCACTGTTCTTCACACCGGAAACGCTGGCTTCCATATGTTCATTTGCACGTGCCATGGTTGCCTGAATCTCTTCGGTAAGCTTCGTCATTTCTTCGGAAACCCGGTTTGCAGTCTCTGCCAGCACATCCGCCTGACGCTTCAGCGTATCCATTTCTCTCTGCTCTTCATCCGCTGATGTCATCAGGTTCTCCGACGCTTCTTCGTTTTCTTTGGAATGTGCCTTCAGCCAGTCAGCTGTATTGGTAAGCTCTGTAATGATCTCGCGCATATTCACGACAAACTGCTGCATACCCTTTCCCATACGGGCGATTTCATCCGATCCCTTTACCTGAATATCCCGGGTAAAATCTCCCTGCGCCACATCCGTCAATACACCGGTAACGGCACGAACGGGTTTTACGACTCCATGGTTACTTTCACTAAAAGAACCATCAGAACAATACTTACCAGTATAGCAATCAAAAGCATCACGGATTCAAGCCAGTGAAGCTCACTGAGCACTTTCCGCTGGGATACTGTTGTAACCAGACACCAGTCCGTTCCCGAAATATCATTTAAGCATACCAGATATTTTGCACTGTCGCCGGATACCGTAAACATTTCCTGTGAAGGACCATTGTTTTCTTTCTCTGTAAGAAGATTGCTGATATTCACGTAAAGGCTGTCCAAACCGGCATCACACGAATCACATCAGAATCCTGAAGCCGCACGGAAGCACTTACACACATCTGCTTTGAAAGAGAATCAAAGTACGGTGCTCCAAAAGCAATTGTTTCATGATCCTTCCCTTCCAGATACCAGTCACGCTCTGTGAGTACCCAGTCACTGTCCGGAACCCAGCCGGAGCCATCCAGATACACGCCGGAATCATCTCCCAGGTAGATACCGTTCGGATAGGCGTCATTCAATCCCATCGATGTTTCCAGATATTGCAGAATCTGATCGTCGTTCCGGAAGGTTCCTTCGTCAATCGCCTTCGCATATATATTCAGCTCTGCCAGAATATTATCCGTCCATCTGGAAATATCCGCGGTATACATCTGTGACTGTGAAGTCAGCTTCTCCTTCGCCAGTTTCACAATCTGATTACTGGATAATGCAAAAAAGAAATAATAATTGCCAGTATAATGGGAATGATGATACAGATCATCTTTCCTTTAATTCCGAGTTTCTTCATGGTAATCCCTCCCATTCAGGATATGTATGGTACTTCGCTCTTAACAGGGTTTCATCACGCCGTTTCAGCCCCTGAATCCACAGATCAATCATATCCATTGCCACCTGCTGATTGCCACAGTTGCAGTGATCAGCGCCCTTTTCCTGCATGGTAATCTCTCTTGCCGTGATGGATTTTGCCTTTTTCAGAAGAAACATCTGCTTGCCAATCGAAGCCCGGCTCGCCATCGTGTCCTTACTTCCGCCAATAATCAGATAATCCTTTGTCAGCCGGTCAGACAACGGGCGCAGATCCACGCGCCAGAGAAACTTTGTCAGCGTATAGGTATTCGTCGTTCCCATCCGGTGAAAATAAGTCTTGAAAAAGTCCATTCCTTTGCCCTTTTTCACCTTATAAAGAATATTAATCAGCCAGCCGAAGCCGTACAGGATCATCAAAATCCATATAAAATTCCGCCATTCGGTAATAGCCCATGGCACTCTTCAAGTGTCCCTTCGCATATTCCTCGTCAGCCGTCGATAAAAGTACCGATTTCCAGCTCTTTTTATCCTTGATCTGCTGTCCCACCTGCCGGATCTGCTCCAGATCTCCCAGATCAAAATTCACAAGACGGTTCAACTGAAAGCTGATGCCTGCGTCCTTGTTCAAATGATACATTCCTACCGGTAACTCAATCGGTCTGGTAATATCGTATTTGTCCATATGTATCCCTCTTCCCTGTCTTTTTTATAATTAATTATTTTGTGACCGTTTGTGCTGGTTTTAGTCACGTTTAGGTTAGCACGAACTAACTTCTTTTGTCAAGAAAAGCATACAGGGATTAAAATCAGATTGTCAAAAGGTATATAAAGTTATATAATGGCATTAAAGTTATATACACTTATATAAGAAATTAGAAGTTATATACAGTTATATAAGAAAATAAAAGTTATATAAACTTATATATGAGGTGAGCCATGAACAATCCTTTTACTCTGTCTTTTGGGAAAAAACCAGTGCAATATATTTCCCGTATTACACAGACTAATGAAATTATTGATAATTTTA
>USDI01000079.1 GCA_900553305.1 uncultured Lachnospiraceae bacterium | reverse complement strand
ACAGTGGTATCAGGAATTTTACGGGCAGGAGGAAAACAGATGAAGATTGCAGTAGCAGGAGCAGGATATGTTGGGTTAAGTATTGCGACCTTGCTGGCACAGCACAATGAAGTGATGGCAGTGGATATTATAGAAGAAAAGGTGAATCTGATCAATCAGCACAAGTCACCGATCCAGGACGAATATATTGAGAAATATTTAAGGGAAAAGGATTTGAATCTTGTGGCAACCACAGATGCAGAGACGGCTTACCGGGATGCTGAGTTTGTCGTAATTGCAACACAGACCAATTATGATTCAAAGAAGAATTTCTTCGATACCTCTGCGGTAGAAGCGGTTATCCGGCTTGTGATGCAGGTCAATCCGAAGGCTGTTATGGTAATCAAGTCGACGATTCCGGTAGGCTTTACAGTTGCGGTACGGGAGAAGTATCATTGTGACCGGATTCTGTTCAGTCCGGAGTTCTTAAGGGAATCCAAGGCACTGTATGACAACCTGTATCCTTCCAGAATTATTGTTGGAACGGATATGGAGAATCCAGAGCTAGTGGAGGCTGCTAATACCTTTGCACACCTCTTGCAGCAGGGGGCCATCAAAGAGAACATCGATACCTTAATCATGGGGTATACGGAAGCAGAAGCCGTGAAGCTGTTTGCCAATACCTATCTGGCATTGCGTGTATCGTATTTTAACGAACTGGACACATATGCAGAGATGAAGGGGCTGGACACCCGGCAGATTATTAAGGGTGTCTGCCTTGACCCTCGTATCGGGGATCAGTATAACAATCCCTCCTTTGGTTATGGCGGTTATTGCCTGCCGAAGGATACGAAGCAGCTTCTTGCCAATTATCAGGATGTGCCACAGAATATGATGACAGCCATCGTAGACAGTAACCGTACGCGGAAGGAATTCATTGCAGACCGGGTGCTGGAGCTTGCAGGTGGTTATGAAGCGAACGGGGAATATGAGCTTGACAAGGAAAAGGAAGTCGTGGTTGGAGTATATCGTCTCACTATGAAGTCCAATTCTGACAATTTCCGTCAGTCCTCCATTCAGGGCGTTATGAAGAGAATTAAGGCAAAGGGCGCAACGGTTATTGTTTATGAGCCGACACTGGAAGATGGAAGTACCTTCTTTGGAAGCCGTGTTGTGAATGACCTTTCAAGGTTTAAGGAAATGAGTCAGGCAATCATTGCAAACCGTTACGATGCCTGTCTGGACGATGTGAAGGAGAAGGTCTATACCAGAGATGTGTTTCGGAGAGATTAAGTGCATGATGGAGAGCGAAGGTAAGATTTTATTATTGTTAACCGGAGGCACGATCTGTTCCTTCGGGGATGAACAGGGGAACCGGCGGGATGTGGACATTCAGAAGGCAAAAACGCTGCTTCTGCAATACTTTGAAGAATCGGATTCACCCTGTGCACATGAGGAATTTGAAGTAGTAACTGTTTTAAATACGCTAAGTGAAAATATGACGATTCCGAAATGGAACGAATTACTTGGATTCCTAAAAAAGCAGGAGCTTTCACAGTATCGGGGAATCGTGATTGCACATGGTACGGATACCCTTGCCTATACATCTTCTTTGCTTGCATTGGCATTATCGAAAGCAGAGGTTCCGGTGTTTCTGGTATCCAGTCAGCTGCCGCTTAATCAGGAGGGCGCAAACGGAAATGAAAATTTCCGGCGTTCCGTGGAACTGATCTGTGCAGGGATTCATCCGGGTGTCTATGTGGTGTACCGGAATGAGGATGGAAGCTGTTACCTTCATCATGGAGGACATCTGGTAAGCAGTGGGGATTATTCCAATGACTTTTACAGCCGCGATGCCGTCTGCTTAACGGAAGAATTGAATTACGATGAGATCTGCAGGCAGCGAAATGGTAATGGAATTGACCTGTCCCGGATCGGAGAACTGAAAAGTGATGTGCTTCATATCGAACCGTATGTAGGACTCGATTATCAGCGCATTTCACTCGATAAAGATGTCCGTGCAGTCATACATGGACTGTATCACTCGGCAACAGCCTGCATCGGAGGAGCGAAAGAGGAGCAGGACTCCCCATATTCCCTACTTCCTTTCCTTGCGCGGTGCAGGGAAGCAAAGATTCCGGTGATCGTAACGCCCTGTCCTGAGGAGGCCGCTTATGCGTCCGGTGTGTGGATGCTGGAAGCAGGTGCAATTCCGGTTTACGGGATGACGAAAGAGATGGTCTATGTAAAGACTCTTCTGGCGGGAGCACTTGGATATCCGAACGAAAAATTGTGTTCTTTTTTAACAGAAGAAGTATGTGGTGAGTAGACACTGGATGAATTTTATTGTACAATAAACATGACTATTTGGAGAGAAAGGCGAAGATAAGATGCTTGCAACGTTAATCCCTTTATTTGATGAAAATATGACCGTAAAGGCATATTCCTTATTTACCCAGAAGAAGAACTTTCTTTTAAATCCCAGTTTCTTAGGAACCGGAATGAATGATGGCGTAGGACAGATTCAGGGGTTTGAACTGATTGAAAATATGGGAATTGAAACCCTTTCCGGAGATAAGGAAGTGTTTATTTCGGTAAATAATATTTCCCTGTTTACGGATATTGATGAACAGTGCAAGGCACCACATGACCGCGTGGTACTGCTTGTGGACAATGCGGTTCTGCCGAATGATATGTATATTAACCGTCTGAAGCAATTAAAGGATAGCGGATATAAGCTTGCAATCCGTAAACTGCCCGTATCCAGCTTTGAGGATTACCGTCAGGTTCTTCTTCTGATGGATTATATTCTGCTTGATCATAAGAAGATTGATATTACGAAGGCAAGAATTTATTTTACAAAGATTTATCCGAACATCAGGCTTTGTGCTGGAAATATTGATACGCAGGAGATTTTTGAGCAGTTGAAGGCCGAGGGCGGCTACCAGCTCTATGAAGGAGCATTCTACCGTATGCCGGTAACGAAGGGAGAGGCAAAGGTCGCTCCGTTGAAGGTGAACTATATTGAACTTTTAAATATTGTGAATGAACCGGACTTTGATCTGACAAAAGCAGCAGATGTCATCGGAAGGGATACTGCACTTGTAATTTCCCTTTTAAAGATGGTGAACCATATGACGGTAAATTCCGAGATTACCTCGATCCGTCATGCAGCAGCAATGTTAGGGCAGAAGGAATTGAAGAAATGGATTAATACCGCGGTTACCAACCAGCTTTGTGCAGATCGTCCGAATGAGATTATGCGTGTTTCCCTGCTTCGCGCGAAGTTTGCGGAGAATCTGGCAACCGTATTTGAGATGGGTGGTCAGGCAGGAGAACTGTTCTTAATGGGACTGTTCTCTGTACTTGATCTTATTATCAACAAGCCGATGGAAGAGGCTCTTAAGATGGTGAAGGTTTCTAAGGAGATCGAGGAAGCGCTTATTGAAGATAAGGGACACTTCGCACCGGTATTAGAGTTTGTGAAGCAGTATGAGAGTGCGAACTGGCAGGAAATTGACCGGACCATGTTGCTGAATCACATGGATTCCAAACAGGTATATGATGCGTACATTGCGGCTCTGCGCTGGTATCGTGACCTGTTTGCATAAATTTTTAATAGGACAGTAAAAATGCTGATAACCATTTAGAAAAGAATTTGGTTATCAGCATTTTTTATTATAGATGCACATAACAATTATTACGAATAAAAAATAAAATTAAATTTCCTATACTTCTTCATCTGCCACATCTGCCAAGGATACACCCTGATGAATGGTGATGCCGTTCACTTCGACATGATCGTTGATTTCAATGACGAGACAGCGCTTGCCATCGATCTGCAGGGTGTTGACCAGATCCGCGCGTTCCGGATTCACCTTTACGACAACGTCAGGAGTCTTTACTTCAAAAGTGCGGACATTTGCTACATTGTTTACAAAGAGAGAAGTATCTTCTCCGGCGGCTGCATCATAGAGCTTATCAAAGTCAGTGAGTTTTTCTTCCCTGACACCGCTCTTTTCGAAGAGGTTTTTCACCTGATGCTTGTCAAGAGTTAAAGGCTCCGGAATCTCTTTATGCTCCTCGATCATTTCCGTTAAATTTTCATGGATATTTTTCACTACTTCATATTCGACCTCATCACCGAGCGTTTCTTCGATTAAAGCCTGAAAGGCTTCCTTTTGTGTTCCGGCAGACAAAGGCAGGGTACAGCCGAGAATGTTTTCTACGAATTCCCCATGCGCTTCTTCCGGATTCCTGGAATAGAAGAGCGTGGAATGAATATCGGTTGCACGGTCGTTGAAGCTCGGGAAGAGAAAGCCGGTTTCGGGCATTTCCACCACCCAGTCACGGATGCGGTTATGGAATTCGTTGTTGATGCTGTCATAGCTTAAGCCGGGCTTTGACAGATTGACCGGGCAGATACAGCACATGATGTACTCAAATACCGTATCGGAAGCATCGTCCATGGTTAAGCCGTCCGTGGTCTTTCCGGGAACGTCGTAAGCGTCATGGATGAGCAGAATCAGGTAATTGCCGACATATTCGTAAGTACCGATCACACGGTCATAAAACTCTTCAATTAAGGCATCATCCTTTAATTTGCTGTCGCGCAGGGCAAGAAGGGCAGCCTGTGTGCCGCCTTTCTGTTCGCTTGCAAGGGGAAAGTCTAAGTTTAAGAGATTCTTTCCGAGACTTCCGGATAAGGTTTTGCGCAGCAGTTCAAAGTATTTAAAAATTTCTTCTTCCGGAAGGGAGAGAAAGGCTTCCTTAAATTCGGTCTTTTTATTCTTTTCCCCATCGACATAGCAGCCACAGATTCTGGTAATGGAGCAGTTGCTTGGGGTGTAGAGTCGTTTCAGTTCGTTGATTTCCTGTTTGATCACGAAGCTTCTTCCTCCTTCTTATGAAGATTTTTCTGTGCTGTGGAGAGCATCAGTTTAATACGGTTCAGCTGGTTTACTTCACTGGCACCGGGATCGTAGTCAATGGCAACAATATTGCTGAGCGGATAGTGCTTGCGAAGCTCTTTAATAACCCCTTTTCCTACGACATGGTTGGGCAGGCAGGCAAACGGCTGGGTGCAGACGATGTTGTTGACACCACTGTGGATCAGCTCAATCATTTCACCGGTCAGGAACCAGCCTTCACCGGTCTGGTTACCAATGTTTACAATTGTTTTGGCATTTGCTACCGTTTCATAAATACTGCATGGAGGCGTGAAGTGTGTACTCTTTTCAAAAGCACGGCGTGCGCTTCCACGAAGGAATTCAATACCACGGATACCAAAGCGGGAGATCATCGAGGTCTTCTTACTCATGCCCAGATAATCGGCCTTATAAATCTGGTTGTAGAAACAGTAGAGCATGAAGTCTACCAGATCCGGTACAACGGCTTCGGCTCCTTCGGACTCCAGGAGGTCTACAAGGTAATTGTTGGCAGCCGGTGCATATTTTACCAGAATCTCACCCACGATACCGACACGGGGCTTTTGTTCATTGGTGATCGGAATGGCATCAAAGTCTTCCACAATCTGCTGACACATTTTGTTAAAGGCTGCAAAGCTCATATGCTTTCTGGAAACAAATTCACGGCATTTCTTTATCCATTTCTGATGAACTTCTTCTACAGAGCCTTTGGTCTGCTCGTAAGGGCGCATACGGTAGACACAGCGCATGAAGATATCGCCAAAGATGGCAGCGTAGGCAACACGCATCAGCATTTCGGCATTTAAGTGGAAGCCTGGGTTCGTTTCAATACCGCCCAGATTTAAGGAAATAACCGGGATCTGCGGCATTCCGGCCTTCTCTAAGGCACGGCGGATAAAGCCGACGTAGTTGGTTGCACGGCATCCCCCACCTGTCTGTGTCATAATGACGGCTACCTTGTTGAGATCATATTTACCGGAAAGCAAAGCATCCATAATCTGGCCGACGACCATCAGGGAAGGGTAGCAGGCATCGTTATTTACATATTTTAATCCGACATCCACGGCACGACGGTTGTCGTTTCCAAGAATTTCAAAGTTGTAACCGCAGGCGCGGAACGCAGCCTCGATGACGTCAAAGTGGATCGGAGACATCTGCGGGGCAAGAATCGTATAATCCTTACGCATTTCTTCGGTAAAGGGAACCTTTGTAATGGCACTGGAGCGGATCGTACGCTGTTTGTTCAGCTTTTCTCTGACACGGATGGCAGAGAGCAGGGAACGGATACGGATTCTGGCAGCGCCAAGGTTATTTACCTCATCAATTTTCAGACAGGTATAAATCTTATCAGAGCCTGTCAGAATATCATTTACCTGATCGGTCGTAACCGCATCCAGACCACATCCAAAGGAATTTAACTGGATCAGGTCGAGGTTATCCACGGTCTTTACATAGCTTGCGGCTGCGTAGAGACGGGAGTGGTACATCCACTGGTCGGAAACGATTAAAGGACGTTCCGGTTTTGCCAGATGGGATACGGAATCCTCGGTTAAAACAGCAATATCATAAGAGGTAATCAGCTCCGGAATACCATGATTGATTTCCGGGTCAATATGATAAGGTCTTCCGGCTAAAACAATACCGCGCTTTCCGGACTCCTTTAAATACTGTAAGGTTTCCTCGCCCTTTTTCTGCATATCGGTACGGGCAGCATTCAATTCGTTCCATGCCTTTTCACTGGCAGTAATGACCTCTTTGGAAGGAAGCTCTTTAAATTCACGCACCAGCGCTTCGGTAATGGTTTTCAGGTCACGGAAGGACATGAACGGATTGCGGAGAACGACTTCGCCACGTTCAATTTCTTCCACGTTATTCTTGATATTTTCGGAATAAGAGGTAACAATCGGGCAGTTATAGTGATTGTTGGCGTCCTCAAATTCATTACGTTCATAAAAGAGAGCAGGATAGAAAATGAAATCGACCTTCTGGTTAATGAGCCAGCTCACGTGTCCGTGCGCTAACTTTGCCGGGTAACATTCGGATTCACTTGGGATGGACTCAATGCCAAGCTCGTAAATCTTACGGTTGGATATCGGAGAGAGAATCACGCGGTAGCCGAGTTCCTTAAAGAAGGTTGCCCAGAACGGATAATTTTCGTACATGTTAAGGACACGCGGAATACCGACAGTACCACGTGTAGCTTCTTCAGCAGAAAGCGGTTCATAGCCGAATACCCTCTTTAGTTTATAATCGAACAGGTTGGGAACATTGTTCTCATTTTTCTGCTTGCCAAGACCGCGTTCGCAGCGGTTGCCGGAAATGTACTGACGGCCGCCGGAGAATTTGTTGATGGTCAGACGGCAGTTGTTGGTACAACCCTTACATTTGGCCATGCTGGTTTCAAACTGCAGGGACAGAATCTTGTCAAAGGGCAGCATGGTCGTTTCGTAATCTGCACTGTAACGTTCCCTTGCAATGAGAGCGGCACCGAACGCACCCATGATTCCGGCAATGTCCGGACGGATGGCTTCGCAGCCGGCAATCTTTTCAAAACTCCGTAAAACGGCATCGTTATAGAAGGTTCCACCCTGTACCACGATGTTTTTGCCGAGAGCAGAAGCATCGGATACCTTGATGACCTTAAATAAAGCATTCTTGATAACCGAGTAGGCAAGTCCTGCGGAAATATCCGGCACACTGGCGCCTTCCTTCTGTGCCTGCTTTACCTTGGAATTCATGAATACGGTACAACGCGTTCCCAAGTCAATCGGATGCTCGGCAAAGAGAGCGGCCTTTGCAAAATCATGGACACTGTAATTTAAAGACTTGGCAAAGGTTTCGATAAAGGAACCGCAGCCGGAGGAGCAGGCTTCGTTAAGCTGCACGCTGTCTACAGTCTGATTCTTGATCTTGATACACTTCATATCCTGACCGCCGATGTCCAGGATACAGTCCACGGAAGGATCGAAGAATGCCGCCGCATAATAATGTGCAACGGTTTCTACCTCGCCATCGTCCAGAAGGAAAGCCGCTTTCATAAGCTGTTCCCCGTATCCGGTAGAGCAGGAGCGGACCACATGCACATCGGGAGGGAGCTGCTTAGAAATTTCCTTCATGGAACGGATAGCCGTCTTTAAGGGACTTCCATCGTTACTGCTGTAGAAGGAATAAAGTAAAGAGCCATCTTCTCCGACAAGAGCAATCTTCGTTGTCGTACTTCCGGCGTCGATTCCAAGATAGCAGTTGCCGTGATATGTGGATAAATCGGCAGTTTTTACATGATGGGTTTCATGGCGCTTACAGAACGCATCGTATTCTTCTTTGCTTGCAAAGAGGGGATCCATACGTTCTACCTCGAATTCCATTTTGATATCCGAAGAGAGCTTCTGTACCATTTCTTCCATGGTATAAGAAACTTCTTCTTTTGCATTTAATGCAGAACCGATCGCTGCAAATAAATGGGAATGTTCGGTTTCAATGGTATGCTCCTCATCCAGCTTCAAGGTGCGGATAAAAGCAGCCTTTAATTCGGACAGGAAGTGGAGCGGACCGCCTAAAAAGGCAATGTGGCCGCGGATCGGCTTACCGCAGGCAAGACCACTGATGGTCTGGTTTACAACGGCCTGGAAAATGGAAGCCGCAAGGTCTTCTTTCGTTGCCCCTTCGTTGATGAGGGGCTGGATGTCGGACTTGGCAAATACACCACAGCGGGCTGCGATGGTGTAGAGGGATTTGTAGCCCTTGGCGTATTCGTTTAATCCGGCTGCATCGGTCTGTAACAGAGAAGCCATCTGGTCGATAAAGGAGCCTGTACCACCGGCACAGATTCCGTTCATACGCTGTTCCACGTTACCGCCTTCAAAATAAATAATCTTGGCATCCTCACCACCTAATTCAATCGCAACGTCCGTTTTCGGTGCAATTTCCTTTAATGCGGTGGCAACCGAAATAACCTCCTGGACAAAGGGAACCTTCAGATGGTTGGCAAGGGTTAATCCACCGGATCCGGTGATCATGGGGTGGAGCCTGATATTTCCTAATTGACTGTATGCATCACTGAGAAGGGAATGAAGTGTTTCCCTGATGTTTGCGAAATGTCTTTTGTAGTCGGAAAAAAGGATGTTGTGTGCACTATCCAGAATGGCAATTTTAACGGTGGTTGAACCGATATCAATGCCGAGTGTATATTGCTTGTTTTCCATATTTTACCGCCTTTCGTTTCCTAATTTGTAACTATTCAGAGCCATGCAAATTATGACAATATGGACATAGAATGCTTGCATGCATAT
>USDI01000078.1 GCA_900553305.1 uncultured Lachnospiraceae bacterium | reverse complement strand
TATAATTGTGTGATGATTGAAACCGATAAGGGAGAGATTTTTAAGTTGTCTCAGACATAAAGGAAATATCTCTATTTGCACGGTGCTTATAGGACACGGTAATATTATCCCATGAAAATTTTCTATATGGTCCATCACTGATATAGGACCAGACAACCGGAACCTGTGTAGATAGACCCAGCTTATTTAATGCTACATCTCCACATGGAGCAATGGTCCAATGAAAACTTCTGGCAATAGCATATGCTACCGCATCCGGATTTGCAGGAATATACTCCTTAAGCAGCTTACTATATACTGGTTTTTCGTACACCCCGGCTATAACTCTTCGTATATTCTTTTTCTCAACTTGTCTTCCCAAACATTTTCTTACAGTTGTTGTTGTCGCAATATCCGTAAAATCTGATGTAAGAAAAACCGTTCCCGGTTCAGCCAATTCTATTCTCTTCTTTATTTCTGTATAAATACCACTTGCCATAAAATCACACCCTCTTATTTTGTCACGATTATTATATGATTTTCGTGACATTTTTTCAACTTTTTATTTCGAACTTAATAATAATTTTTCAAAGATTTTGCTATTTCACTAGTTCCACCAGTAAAACAAAGCTGCATTTCCATCCTTTGACAGAAACACAGCTTTCTATTTTGGGTATTCAAAGTTTTTGAGGGTCTGGCTTTTTGAGGGTCATTCGTGAGGGTTCTACTGTGTCTACATAATAGCCTCTACACCAATATTGATTCATTTCATTCGCCTCAAGGCTTTTTAAATTCCGGCTAATATAGTTTAGCTATATACATCAGTGCTCCATCTTTTCCAATGCCAACCCAATCAATCGATCCGCCTGATCTGCCATGAACAGCGGGATATTCAGCACATCATCGTCCAGTTTCAGATTGTCCAATGAGAAACGGATGCGGAGCTTGACCTTATCAGGGAACAGTTCCTTGAACTTCTTCATACTCCTGCTGGTTGTGTTGGCTTCGGATTTAACCTCCACGGGGAGGATGTCGTTCTCCCGCTGAATGAGGAAATCTACTTCGTAAGGCGGGTTGTTCTGGCTCCAATAACGGGGCATGACTTCAAACTGAGTAATTAAAGTCTGCAACACAAAGTTTTCGGTTAATGCGCCTTTGAATTCAGTAAAAAGGCGGTTACCTTCGCCAAAGGCAGTGGGGGCCAACTGTGCCAGACGGCGGAGCAGTCCCACATCCACCAGATAAATCTTGAAGGCAGACAGGTCATCGTAAGCTGCAATCGGCAGGCCGGGAGCTGAGCTGCGATAAATTTTATGCACCAAACGGGCATCTACCAGCCATTGCAAGGCATCCTCGTACTCACGGGCTCGTGCCCCTTCCTTGACCACTTTATAGATAAACTTCTTGTTCTCTCTTGCCAGTTGAGAAGGAATGGATTTCCAGATCATTGAGATTTTCGGGAACTCACTGAGGTTAGGATGTTTTGCAAAATCACGCTCATAGGCTCCGATGATTCCGGACAATGCTTCCTGCATGGCAGAAACATCCCGTGCCTCCGTCCACATCAATACCGGCTCCGGCATACCACCGGTGACATAGTACATTTTCAGCTTTTCATACAGCGGATTAAAAAAGGCGTCAGGGATGGGTTCAATGGTATCCACCTGTTCCAGATACTGCGCCAGATTTTCATCACCGTTGGCAAGTAGGAATTCATTAAAGGTCATCGGGTCAATCTGCATAAAGTTAACCTTACCCACGGGAAAAGAGGAAGGTTTCGCCAGGGCAATACCCAACAGAGAACCGGCACAGGCAACGTGATACTGCGGTGCGTTCTCACAAAAATACTTCATCGAATTAATGACCTTAGGGCAGTCCTGCACTTCATCAAAGATGATAAAGGTTTTTTCAGGTACGATTTTTTGACCGCTTGCCAGCATAAGGTTTTGTAGAATCCGGTCCACATCCTTGGTTGTTTCAAAAAATTGCTTATATTCTTCATTTTCGTCGAAGTTAAAGTAAGCTGTATTTTCATAATAGCGTCTGCCGAACTCTTTCAGAATCCAAGTCTTACCCACCTGACGTACGCCCTTCAAGATTAACGGCTTGCGGTAGGGAGAATTCTTCCAAGCCAGCAGTTTTTTTAAGATAAATCGTTCCATAGAATCACTCCTCACATTTTTATTGAAGTTTTGTGTTGAATAATCACACTTTTATTATATGAGAGGTCCATGAAAATTACAACTGAAAACACAAAATTATTTGATTCTAATGTTTATCGATCACACTTTTATATGAGATAGTAAAAAATCCTTATCCCGAGCGGGCTCTTCCTCCTGCATGCCCTGCCCGACTCGTGCCCTAGCGGACTCATTCTCCTGCATGCCCTGCCCGACTCGTGCCCTAGCGGACTCATTCTCCTGCAAGCCCTGCCCAACTCGAGCCCTGTCGGGCTCTCGTGGTTCGGCTGGCGCCGAATAAAATAAAAGAGCAACACATCAGAAAGCAAGCTTTCGATGTGTTGTTCCTTCATTTTGCAGGGCTTGTAGCTAGATCCTGTTATAGTTAATCAGACATCCCTTCAGGATGATCTGACGTTCTTCATCTGTAAGTTCTCCAAGACGGAGTGTGAATTCGTGGAGTCCGTCCCCGTCAACCTTGTAGGCTTTGATCGTATCTGCCTTTGTTTCAACGGCGGTACGGATTCCCGGGAAGAACAGGTAATCGAGATTCCGGAACGGAAGCTCTCCTTCTTCGATCAGGAACGGTAGCATACCCCAGTTGATGAGGTTGGAGCGGTAACGCTTGGTTGCATATTCATTTGCAATGTTGGCCCAGCCGCCAAGTACCTTCTGGCAGGAAGCTGCCTGCTCTCTGGCGGATCCGTCACCCGGCTTTACCGCAAAGATGGTCGAACCGAAGCCGATATTGCTGTGGTTCACATCCGGATAAGACTTCTTGATCATCTGGATTACCGGCTTTAATTCGGGCTTTGCTTCTGCGGCACATTTTCCTTCCATTAATGCTTTCTGTGCTACCTGAATATCCTTGGCAAGTCCTACATAGGCAGGATCCTTACGGGAAAGGGTGAATTCCGCAAGTCCTAACGGATTGGAACGGTAGGAAGAGGTTTCTCCGGAAGGAATGAGTTCGTCTGTCGTGGTAACCGGATCGTGGATCTCGGATACGACACGAAGAACGAGGTTCTCCGGAAGCGCGGTCATCTCCGGCCAGTCCTTGATGTTGGGGCCAAAGTGGATCTCAACACTTGGATCTGCGACTCCCTTGGAATCAAACACTCTGTTTGCATAAATATTGGAATCAAAATGATACTTGTACCTGCCAATCGTTCCGTCAAAATGCGTTGCAGGAGTAAGAACACCTTTATTTGCTGCCGTTGCGGCAATGGATCTGGCATCCATCAGGGCAACCGATGCAATCTGTCCGTTCTGTAACTTCGAACCTTCACGGTTCGGGAAGTTTCTTGTCGAATGACGGATGCTGAATGCATTATTTGCAGGAGTATCGCCTGCGCCAAAGCAAGGTCCGCAGAATGCGGTCTTTAATACGGCACCGGTCTCCATCAAGGTTGCTGCACATCCGTTCTTAATCAGTTCCATATAAATCGGCATGGATGCAGGATATACGCTGAGGGTAAAGCCATCCGAACCAATGTAGGTTCCTTTCATGATATCTGCCGCTGCGCAGATATTCTCGAATCCACCACCGGCACATCCGGCGATAATTCCCTGATCCACCATGAATTTACCGTTTACGACCTTGTCCTTTAAGGTATAAGGTACGGCATTGTCAAGGGAAACTGCCGCACGCTTCTCTACATCATTCAAAATATCATCCAAATTTGCGTTCAGTTCTTCAATCGTATAGGTATTGCTTGGATGGAACGGCATTGCAATCATCGGCCTGATGCCTGCAAGGTCAATCGTAATCATTCCATCGTAATAGGTCACTTCACCCGGATTTAATTCTTTATAATCCACACTTCTTCCATGAATCTCATAGAATTCCTTAATGGTATCATCGGTTCTCCAGATGGAAGAAAGACAGGTTGTCTCTGTGGTCATGACATCAATTCCGATACGGAAATCGGCACTTAAGGAAGAAACACCGGGACCGACAAATTCCATAACTTTATTCTTTACATAGCCGTTAGCAAAAACAGCTCCGATAATCGCAAGTGCCACGTCCTGGGGACCAACACCCTTCACCGGCTCTCCGGTCAGGTAAACACCAACCACTCCCGGCATATTGATGTCATAGGTCTGGTTCAAAAGCTGCTTAACAAGCTCGGGTCCTCCTTCGCCCATTGCCATGGTTCCGAGCGCTCCGTAACGGGTGTGGGAATCGGATCCAAGGATCATTCTGCCGCCGCCTGCAAGCATTTCTCTTGCAAACTGGTGAATCACGGCCTGATGAGGCGGTACATAAACGCCGCCGTACTTTTTGGCACAGGTAAGACCAAACATGTGGTCATCTTCATTAATGGTTCCCCCTACTGCACAAAGGGAATTATGACAGTTGGTAAGAACATATGGTATCGGGAACTTCTCAAGTCCTGAGGCACGTGCAGTCTGAATAATTCCAACAAATGTAATGTCATGGCTGGTCAGCTTGTCGAACTTAATCCTGAGCTTGTCCATGTTTCCTGACGTATTGTGATTTTCAAGAATTCCATAGGCGATCGTTTCCTTCTTTGCCTGCTCTTTGGAAATCTCTTTGCCTGTCTTTGCCTTGATCTGTGCTGCCGCTTCCGGTGAATCGGGAATGATTTCGGTTCCGTGAAGCAGGTAAGCACCACCTTCCAATAAAGATACCATTTCTTTCCTCCTGTAATAGCATGAACGCTGTATAAATATTCATGCGGGTTTTTATATAACATAGATTATACATAATCTCCAGTCACAAAACAACTGATTTTATGTTTCCTGAAAATGCTCAATTCTTCCGGAACCCGTTGATTCCGACTTCTGCAATCCGGTTTCCAAAGTCATCAGTAACATCCACCCGGTAATATACGGTAGACCGGCCTTCCTTAATGCACTCTGCCTCTGCGATCAACTTCTTTCCTTTCACGGCACCGAGATAACTGATCGTGGAGCTTAAGGACACCACTCCCATTCCGTTCCAGTTTGTTGCAACCGCAAACGCGAAGTCTGCCAGCATGAAGTGCACACCGCCCATCACACCGCCTGCCGCATTAAAATGCCGTTCCGTCAGTTCAATACTGCACTTCGCGTAATGCTCCCCTACTTCCTCAATGACCGCACCGTTTTCTGTTGCGAAACGGTCCTTTGCAAATATTTCCCGAATTTCTTCTAAATTAATATCCTGCTGCATTACTTATCTGATCCTTCTGTTTCTGTCTTTTTTCTATGCTTATCTTCTTATTCCTGTTTCTGCAGTTTTCAGCCGCATCTGCTTCTTAGCATTCCCAACTGCATCATTACATACCTCATGCATCGGAATCACTTTAACGCTCTTTCCAGTTCCTCCACCACAATACGCAGTGCTTTGATTCTTGCATACTTCTTATCCACGGATTCCAGAATATGCCATGGTGCAAAGGTCGTACTTGTCTTCTGGATCATTTCATTGACGGCCACCTCGTACTGATCCCATTTTTCACGGTTTCTCCAGTCTTCATCCGTAATCTTCCACTGCTTTTCCGGTGTATTCTGGCGGTCATTGAACCGCTCTAACTGGGTATCCTTATCAATCTGCACCCAGAACTTGATAATAACAGCACCCCAGTCGTGAAGCTCCTTCTCGAACTCATTCATTTCGTTATAGGCGCGTTTCCAGTCATTTTCACTGCAAAAGCCTTCCAGACGCTCTACCATCACACGTCCGTACCAGGTGCGGTCAAAAATCGCAATATGGCCGTCCTTGGGAAGCCGTGTCCAGAATCTCCAAAGATAATGTCTCGCCTTCTCATGTGGCTCCGGACTGGCAATCGGGCAGACTTCATAGCCTCTCGGATCGAGTGCTTCCGTGATCCGCTTGATATTTCCACCCTTTCCTGCTGCATCCCAGCCTTCATAGGCAATGATGACCGGCACCTTTTTCCGGTAAAGACGGTTGTGCAGATCCCGAAGCTGATGCTGCAGTTTCTTTAATTCTTTCTTATATTCTTCGTCCGTCATGGTCTTATCCAACGGAATTTCCTTAAGGAGCGGCATCTTTTTGAGGATAAAGCGGTTCTGCAGGATCGGTACGGCCTGACCACGGTTCTGCAGTGCCACATCAATCGCCTGTGTCAATGTCTCCAATATCTGCAATTCCGCCCATTTGCGTGACTTGCTGTCCACCACATACCAAGGTGCCGAGGACTGATTCGTCTCTTCCATATATCGGTCATAAATCTTCAGGCACTTTTCATAGTGCTTGTTCTGCCATTCGTCATAGGATCCGATCCGCCACTTCGTGTCGATGCTTCCTTCTAATTCATGAATCCGCTTTTTCTGCTCTTTTTCGCTGATATGGCAGAAAAATTTCAATACGACATAGCCGTTATCGGTAAGCTGCCGTTCAAAATTGCGGACGCTCTCAAGACGCTGCTCATATACTTTATCATCCATTTCACCGTTCAAACGCTGACGGGTAATCTCGTCCATCCAGCCGGTATCTAAGAACATGAACTTTCCTGCTTCCGGAATCTTCTGAAAATACCGGTAAAGGAACGGTTTTCTCTTTTCCTCCTCGGTCGGGACATTCATCGCTGCTACCTTGAAAAATCTTGGATCCAGATACTTAATCACCTCTCCGATCAGACTTCCCTTGCCTGCGGTTCCCCAGCCTTCCATCAGGACAAGTACCGGAATCTTATGTTCTTTGATCTGATTCTGCTGGCCTGCCAGCTTCTCTCCGGCTTCTTTGATTCGCTGCTTCAATTCCTCTTCCTGCGGTTTCTCCGCTTTCACAAAATCCTTTAACATAAGTAACCCTCCTTTACAACCTGTACGGAATTTGGTTTCTTTTGGACTCATTATATTATATCAAAAATACATTATATATTGTATCCTAATTTTCTATAAAAAATCGTAACAGTTCAGCCTTGCACATTCATAAGCTGCATGGCTAAACTGTTACAAAATGTCCCCATCGGTTTTCACCAATGGGGACACCTTCATCATATATTATTTCGGTAATACGACCTTATCCAAATGCCAGAATATCATCCACATATTCCTGAATGGTTCTTCGGATGTGAACTTGCCGCTGCATGCAACGTTGAGGATTGCGCTCTTTGCCCAGCCCTTCTCATCGCGGTATGCCTTTTCTACCTGCTTCTGTGCATCTGCATAAGAACGGAAGTCCTTCAGAATGAAGTAGGTATCTGCCTTAGCGGTGCTTAAGGTGTTAAGCAGGGAGTTATACAGGGTACGGAACCGGTCCGGATCGTTCGGTGAGTAGGTACCGTTGATTAACTGCATCAGGACTCTGCGCACATCCGGATCATTGTTGAAGATTTCGTTCGGATCATATCCGCCGAAATTCTCGTACTTAATAACTTCATCAGAGGAAAGACCGAAGATAAATGCATTCTCCTTACCAACCTCTTCTACGATTTCCACGTTTGCACCATCCATGGTTCCGATGGTTAATGCACCGTTTAACATGAACTTCATGTTACCGGTACCGGATGCTTCCTTGCTGGCTGTAGAAATCTGCTCGGAAACATCTGCTGCTGCGAAGATCAGCTCTGCGTTGGATACCCGATAGTTTTCAATGAAGACTACCTTGATCTTGCCGTTGATGGCAGGATCGTTATTTACAACATCTGCAACGGAATTAATGAGCTTAATGGTCATCTTTGCATTGTAGTATCCGGCTGCTGCCTTTGCACCAAAGATGAAGGTTCTCGGATAGAAATCCATCTCCGGATTATCCTTCAACTGGTTGTATAAATACATCACATGTAAAATGTTAAGAAGCTGTCTCTTGTACTCATGAAGTCTCTTAACCTGTACATCAAAGATGGAACGGGGATCGACTTCGATACCGTTGTGCTCTAAGATGTACTGAGCCAGACGTACCTTGTTCTGGTACTTGATGTTCATGAACTCCTGCTGAGCCTTCTCATCATCTGCATAAACCTTCAACTTGTTGATCTTCGGAAGATCGGTGATCCAGTCGCTTCCCACATGAGCGGTTACCCAGTCTGCAAGCAGCGGATTTCCATGAAGAAGGAATCTTCTCTGGGTGATACCGTTCGTCTTATTGTTGAACTTCTGAGGCATCATCTCGTAGAAGTCTTTCAGCTCCTGCTTCTCCAAGATCTCGGTATGAAGCTTTGCAACACCGTTTACGGAATATCCTGCAACGATTGCAAGGTGTGCCATCTTCACCTGGCCATCATAAATGATTGCCATCTTACGAATCTTCTCCGGATTGTTCGGATATTTCTGCTGGATCTGTTCCACAAATCTGCGGTTGATCTCTTCAATAATCTGATAAATTCTGGGAAGCAGTCTGGAGAACAGCTCGATCGGCCATTTTTCCAAAGCTTCTGCCATGATGGTGTGGTTGGTGTATGCACAGGTTTTCGTGGTAACTGCCCATGCTTCATCCCAGGTAAGATAATATTCATCCATGAGAATTCTCATTAATTCTGCGATTGCAACGGTCGGATGGGTATCATTCAGCTGGAAGGTTACCTTCTCATAGAATTTATGAATATCATCATGCTTACGCATATATTTGGCAACTGCCTCCTGTACGGAAGCGGAGATAAAGAAATACTGCTGTTTCAGACGCAGCTCCTTACCTGCATAATGGTTATCATTCGGATAAAGAACCTCAACAATATTTCTTGCAAGGTTTTCCTGCTCAACGGCCTTCTGATAATCCCCCTTGTCAAAGGAGTCTAACTGGAAGCAGTCTACCGGCTCTGCATCCCAGATACGAAGGGTATTCACAATACCGTTGCCATATCCAACGATCGGGAGATCATAAGGAATGGCTCGGACACTCTGATAGCCTTCCTGAACAAAGTTGTTTCTGCCGTTTTCATCTACATGAACATTGACATAACCGCCAAATTTAACTTCCTTTGCATATTCCGGTCTGCGCAGCTCGAACGGATTACCATCCTTTAACCAGTTATCCGGCACTTCAACCTGATAGCCATCCCGGATTTCCTGCTTGAACATACCATAACGGTAACGGATACCACAGCCATATGCTGCATAACCTAAGGTTGCAAGTGAATCCAGGAAACATGCTGCCAGTCTTCCAAGACCACCATTACCAAGTGCTGCATCGGGTTCCTGATCCTCGATCACATT
>USDI01000077.1 GCA_900553305.1 uncultured Lachnospiraceae bacterium | reverse complement strand
AGAAAAAAGGAATCGGCCAGTATGTTCTCGGATTTTTCCTTTTACTGTATACGCTGTTTTGCTTCCTTCCGGTATTGCTGGTATTCATCGCAGCTTTCACAGATGAAGGTGCAATTCTGAATAATGGTTTCAGCTACTTCCCGGAGAAGTGGTCCTTAGCAGGTGTGCAGTCCGTTTTGAAATATGGTCATCAGTTATTGACCTCTTATGCAGTTACTATTTTTGTTACGGTATTCGGTACCTTCTTAGGCCTGATGGTAATGAGTATGTTTGCTTATTCCATTAGCAGAAAGGGCTTCCGGTTATCCAAGTTTTTATCCATTTACCTTTTGATCCCTATGCTGTTCAATGGTGGCCAGCTTTCCGGATATATTATCTTCACAAGCTACTATCACTTAAAAGACAGCTTATGGTTATTAATCCTTCCGTTGTGTGTATCTACGATGAACGTAATCATCTTAAGAACATACATCGCTAACAGCATTCCGAATGAATTGATGGAAGCAGCCAAGATTGACGGTGCCGGTGAATACAGAACCTTCTTCCAGATCACCCTTCCGCTTCTTAAGCCTTCCATGGCAGCTGTAGGCTTTATGATGGCTACCGCTTACTGGAATGACTGGCAGAACGCTTTGCTTTACATTACTTCCGATAGTAAGAAGCCGTTACAGCTTCTGCTCGTAAGTATTCAGAAGAGTATCGAATTCCTGTTGAATAACACAAACGTGCCTGCAGCAGCGAGAGCAGCTATGGGCGGTAATATTCCGCAGTACTCTTCCACAATGGCAACGGTATTGATCGTTATCGGACCGATCATGGTGGTATATCCGTTCTTCCAGAAATATTTCATTAAGGGCTTGACAGTAGGATCTGTTAAGGGTTAATATAGTGGCTGATACGCTTTAAGAGGTATCGTAAAACAACATACTTATTTTGGTATTCCGGGTGATTCCAATTCCGGCATCACCTTTGAGAATATAATTAAAAAGGGAGGTTTTTATCAAATGAAGAAAAAACTTTTATCAGCTCTGCTGGTAGCAGCTATGGCAGTCAGCACTCTTGCCGGATGCGGAAGCAGCACCACAGAAACACCTGCAGCTGACACAACAACAGAAGCAGCAGACACAACAGAAGCAGCAGACACAACAGATGATGCTGCAGCAGCAGACACAACAGAAGCAGCTAGTGGAGATGTGGTTAACATCAACATCTACAGAGCAAGCTACAACGTAGCACAGCCTGACAGTGCAGAAGTAAAGGCAGTTCAGGACGCTATCAACGAGTACATCGCTGACAAGATCAATGTACAGGTTACTATCAACGATATTCCTTCAGGTGAATATGCAGATAAGGCAAACCTTGCATTAGCAAACAACGAAATCAACTTACTTTGGACCGCAAGCTGGATGGGAACCATCGGAACCAACGATCTGTACAAGGCTAACGCAGCTTATGACATCACAGATCTTTTACCTGGAACAACCCTTTACAGCGCTATGCCGGAATCTATCTGGACCGCTTCCCGTTATGATGGAAAAGATTTATTCATTCCTGTTTACAAGGAAGCATACGAAGGCTATGACTTAAAGTTCCCTGAAGGATATGCTACCGAGTTTGGTCTTGATACCTCTTCCATTAAGGAACTTAAGGATCTTGAGCCGTACCTTGAGTGGTGTAAGACAGAGAAGGGACTTAAGTATCCTTACCTTGTAGGTAAGACACCTATGTTCTTCAGATATTACATTGACAAGTATGACTTCTTCGATGGAGCTAACTCCTTATTCGCAGTTGATCGTGCTACCGATACTGTAGTTAACCCTACATTAACTCAGGATTACATTGATTTCTGTACTTTAATGTGCGAATGGGGTGAGAAGGGTTACATCTCTGAAGATGAAGTAACCAAGACCACTTCCGATAGTGAATCACAGTCTCAGAACTGGGGCGTTAACTGGTGGACATGTGTACCTGGTGACGAGTCCAACTCCGAAGGCCGTGATATGCAGGAAGAAGTATTCGTAGAAGGATTTACCGGTAAGTATGCTCATTCTACCACTACTCTTGGATCCTGTTTCGCAATTACAGCTAACTCCTCTGAAGAGCAGGCTAAGGCTTGTATCGACTTCTTAGGCTTACTGTACACAGATAACACTGTAGCTAACCTTTATACCTATGGTATTCAGGATGTAGATTATACCTTAGATGCTGACGGTAAGGTAACCCAGAACAACGAGAAGTATGGTCACTCCGCTTGGGAATCCACTTCTGTAGTTCCTCTTACCCTTTGCTCTAACGAACCTGATGACAAGGTTCAGATCTACCAGGATATGAACGGACAGGCTAAGGCTTCCTGTGCAGCAGGATTCAGATTTAACGTAGCACCTGTTGAAGCTCAGTACGCTGCATGTACAAACGTATTCGATCAGTACGGATTCGTTCTTGAGCTTGGTGGATATGCTGCATCTGATGTTGAATCCATCATCACTGAGTACAACGCAGCACTTGATGAAGCTGGATACCAGGATGTACTTGCTGAGTTCTCTAAGCAGTATGAAGATTGGAAAGCTTCCAAGTAATTAAATAAAACCTGAAACTTTAGGGGCATTGCGAAAGCAATGTCCCTTTTGTTGTGTAGAGCACTTAATGAAAGCAAACCGAAAGGTGCAGCTTGAATTTAGTGCGAACCGGTCCGGAACACTTAATGAATGCAAACGAAGTGAAGCATGAATTTAGTGAGAGGGACAAGTAGAAAATTAATGAAAATAAATGAAAAGCAATAATGAATAAAAATTTTCAAATCGTTCATAATACTCCTGTAACAAAAAATTATATTAAGCCGTAGAAAGATCAGACGGCGGAATGTGAGGAATTATGTCTAAGAACGATTACAGTGAAAACAAGACAACCAATTCTCAGGGAAGTACTTCTTCCAAGGATTCTCAGAATTCTTCCAAGAATTCCCAGAAGAACCAGTCTACCAACAGCTCTAAGGACAAAAATACCAACAAGAGCGATTATTAAGACCAACGGAAGGCGTCCATAAAGGGCGCCTTTTTGGCCTTAAAAACTCTTTGTTGCCTGAAAAAGACAGGTATGTTATCCTTTGAAGAGAGTGAAACGATGCCTGTAGCATAAAGGTATGGTCATAGAGATTAGAAACGAAGGTTGGGAAAATGGAACGATTAGAATTAATTGCTCCCTGTCATTTCGGACTTGAGGCAGTTTTAAAAAGAGAAATACTGGAACTTGGATATGAAATCATCCGTGTGGAGGATGGAAGAATCCTGTTTGAAGGAGATGCGGAAGCAGTATGCCGGGCGAATATTTATCTGCGTACGGCAGAACGAATCCTGATCAAAGCCGGAGAATTTCATGCAGAAACCTTCGAGGATCTGTTCCAGGGAACGAAAGCAATTCCATGGGAACATTATATACCGGTGAATGGTAAGTTTTATGTGACGAAAGCAGCCAGTGTGAAGAGTAAGCTGTTCAGTCCTTCGGATATTCAGTCCATTATGAAGAAGGCTATGGTGGAACGAATGAAGGAGATTCATCACATCAGCTGGTTTGCAGAGGATGGCGATCTTTTCCCTGTGCGGGTATTTCTTCATAAAGATGAGGTGCTGGTTGGGATTGACACTACCGGAGAATCCTTACATAAAAGAGGATACCGTAAGCTGACTGCCAAGGCACCGATTGCAGAGAATCTGGCGGCAGCCCTGATTATGCTTACCCCGTGGAGAGGAAACCGTATTCTGGTGGATCCCTTTTGCGGAAGTGGAACTTTCCCCATTGAGGCTGCGATGATGGCGGCCCATATGGCGCCGGGAGTGAACCGGAGCTTCACGGCAATGACCTGGAATCACCTGATCCCGGAAAAGGAATGGACGGAAGTGCGTGAAGAAGCGAAGGAAGAGATTGACCTGAATGTGGAAACGGACATTCAGGGATATGATCTGGATGAAACGATGGTAGAGTATGCAAGGCAGAATGCACGTCTTGCCGGAGTGGAACATCTGATTCATTTTCAGAAGAGAGGTGTGGATCAGTTAAGCCATAGCAGGAAATACGGTTTCGTGATTACGAATCCCCCGTATGGAGAGCGATTGGAAGAAAAGGAAGCACTTTTTGACCTGTATCATACAATCGGGGAGCGGTTTAAGAAGCTGGATGACTGGTCGCTGTATCTGATTACTTCTTATGATAAAGCACAGGAAGCGCTTGGACTTAAAGCGGATAAGAACCGTAAAATATATAATGGAATGATGAAGACTTACTTTTATCAGTTCCCCGGACCGAAACCTCCCAGAAAAAATCCATGAGATCTATGTAGAAATCTGCGGACTTTATGTAGATATAATATAAGGGTCGGAAGGAATGATTATGCAACAGAAATTGATGAAGAAAACGACGGTGCTGGTGTGTCTGTTTTCTGTAATAGCATTAGGGCTGATCATCGGATTATCCACAACGAAGGTGGTTACCATTACAGAGGTTGCGCAGGATGAAGTTGTGAGAACCGGAGATGCGATTGAACCGCAGACATCTTCTGCGGATTCTGAAAATGTGCTTGTCTTTGATGCGGAGGAAGCAACAGATTATCTTTGTATTCCATTGCCGGAGGGAAGTAAGGCGGAAGAAATCACGATAGAGAATCATTACATGGATCAGGAGCTTTATGTACTGATTCAGAATGCACAGGAGTCATTTTATGCAGAGCATGCGCTGAGGGGAAACCGGGCCGGTGTGGAAGCAGGGGTTTATCACGAAACGGAGGATGGCGTTGCGCTGATTTTTAATCTGGAGCAGGTTTATGAGTATCGTACGGTGTTTGAAAATAATGAGCTGTACATCAGCTTTTTAAATCCGAGGGAAATATATAATCAGATTGTTGTGATTGATCCCTCCTGTGGAGGTCTGGACAGAGGCAGGGCGGGAAATGGTATTATAGAGAAGGAACTGACTCTTCAGATTGCAAAGAAGCTGAAAGAAAAACTCGATGAAAGTAAGATCAAGGCATATTATACAAGAATGGATGATGTGAACCCTGCTGCAGAGCAGAGAGTAGCGCTTGCCAATGAAGTAAAAGCAGACATGTATATTGAAATATCTGTGGATAGCAGGGAAGAGGAAGCGGTATACGGGGTGAGCACGGTCTATAATGATCAGTATTTTATTCCGGGGTTTGGCAGCGTGGAGCTGGCGGATCTTCTGGAAAGGGAACTGGCATCGGAGATTAAGACCAAGGCGTTAGGGCTTGAAAAGGCGTCTGAAGAAAGCGGGCTGCGATATGCAACGGTTCCGGCCGCCGAGGTACGTGTGGGATGTCTGTCCAACAAACAGGAAGCGATCCTTTTAAAGCGTGAGGATTATATTGAAAAAATCGCAAATGGCATTTATAATGCTATTATTAGTTCGTATGAGACTTATTTTTAGAAGATCATGAAACAGAGCGAGGTATGCGGAATGTCCCGTATTATTTTTGCAACAGGAAATCAGAATAAAATGAGAGAGATCCGTGAGATTATGCAGGGATTTCGGGTAAATGGAGAAGAGGTGGAGATCCTGTCCATGAAGGAGGCAGGAGTCTTTACGGATATTGTTGAGGACGGAACAACCTTTGTGGAGAATGCGTCCATTAAAGCTAAGGCTATTGCAGCTCTTGCGCCGGGGGATTTTGTCATGGCAGACGATTCGGGACTGGAGATTGATGCCTTGAATAAGGAACCGGGGATTTATTCTGCAAGATACCTGGGCGAGGATACCTCCTATCAGATTAAGAATGCGAACCTGATCGAACGTCTTAACGGAGTCCCGGATGAGAAGCGGACAGCACGGTTTGTCTGTGCAATTGCTACGGTGATGCCGGATGGAACGCTGCTTACGACGGAAGGTACGATTGAAGGAAGAATCGGCTATGAAGAACAGGGAAAGAATGGCTTTGGCTATGATCCTATTTTTCTGGTTCCGCCTTATGTACAGACCTCTGCAGAACTGACCGAAGAGGAGAAGAACGCAATCAGTCACAGAGGCAATGCATTACGCTCCATGAGACAAAAGATTGAGGGGTACATGAATGAAGGTACTGATTGTAAGTGATACACACAGACAGAATGAGAATTTTATGCAGGTGGTGGACATGGAGGAGCCCGTCGATCTGCTGATTCATTGTGGAGATATTGAAGGAAGCGAGTATCTGATCAGTCAGAAGGCCGGGTGTCCTGTTTATATGGTAGCGGGAAATAACGATTTCTTTTCGGATCTGCCCAGGGAAAAGGAGTTTCAGATCGGGAAATATAAGGTATGGCTTGTTCATGGAAACACCTATGGAGTATCACTGGGAAATCAGGAACTGAAGCAGGAGGCGCGTGACAGGGGCGTGGATATTGTCATGTACGGACATACGCATAAGCCGGTTGTAGACCGGGACAAAGATCTCATTGCCATTAATCCGGGATCGCTGACCTATCCCCGCCAGGAGGGAAGAAGGCCGTCCTATATTGTGATGACGATTGAGGACGGAATCAGGCAGGATGTAAGCTTTGAGATTCGATACCTGTAGTAAGATAAGGGATACAGTGGGAGAAAGCCAACACAGTAATTGTAATTACAAATAAAAAAGCACAGTAAAAAAATCATTACAAAAACATAAAAATTAGTTGACATTGTTTAGATGATACCATATAATATATTTTGCGTCGTGTGGTGAAGCATTTGAAAGTCTACCGGGGTGTGGCTCAGCTTGGCTAGAGCGCCTGGTTTGGGACCAGGAGGTCGCAGGTTCGAATCCTGTCACCCCGATTTGTAAGAGATATCATGCGGGTGTAGTTCAATGGTAGAACACCAGCCTTCCAAGCTGGATACGTGGGTTCGATTCCCATCACCCGCTCTCATGTGTCCATAGCTCAGCTGGATAGAGCAACGGCCTTCTAAGCCGTGGGTCGGGGGTTCGAATCCCTTTGGGCACATTTGAGAGAAGGATGAAACCTATCTCACATATGGTGGGTATGGCGCAGTTGGTTAGCGCGCCAGATTGTGGCTCTGGAGGCCGAGGGTTCGAGTCCCTCTATCCACCTTACCCGGGGTTGTCCCAGGGGACAAGCTTGGTGAAGAACCGATTGAATACGGTTCGTTTAATGGGCTATCGCCAAGCGGTAAGGCACAGGGTTTTGATCCCTGCATTCGCTGGTTCGAATCCAGCTAGCCCAGCTTATAAATATGGGCCACTAGCTCAGGTGGTAGAGCACTTGACTTTTAATCAAGTTGTCCCGGGTTCGAGTCCCGGGTGGCTCATTGCATATTTTTTATTTTAGCGCCGCGTATGTAGCGCTTTTTTCATGTAGAGCACTTAGCGAAACCGAACTGAAAGCGAAGGTTGAGCTTAGTGCGAACGGTACCCGGACACTTAATGAGAACGAGCGGAGCGAAGTACGAATTTAGTGAAGCGGGTATATGTAGAATATTTAAGCAAACCGAAGGAGAAAGGATTTCCATGGAACAGAAAGAAAATAAAATGGGTGTGATGCCCGTCAACAAACTTTTAATCAGTATGTCCCTGCCAATGATGATTTCCATGTTGGTGCAGGCCCTTTATAACATCGTAGACAGTATTTTTGTATCGAGAATTGATGAAAATGCCCTGACAGCAGTTTCGCTGGCATTCCCATTACAGACGCTGATGATTGCCCTGGGAACCGGTACGGGTGTCGGAATTAACGCCCTGTTATCGAAGTCCCTTGGTGAGAAGGATTTTGAGAAAGCAGATAAGACCGCAGAGAACGGAGTTTTTCTTGCTCTGGTAAACTATGTGGTATTCTGTCTGATCGGTCTTCTCTTAACGAAGCCCTTTTATTTAAGCCAGACAAAGGATCCCCAGATTGTAGAGTATGGGGTACAGTATTTGCGGATTGTATGCTGCTGTTCCTTTGGTATGTATGCACAGTTTGTATTTGAGCGGCTTTTGCAGTCCACCGGTAAAACCGTTTATACCATGATTACGCAGAGTCTGGGAGCAATTATTAATATCATTCTGGATCCGATCTTTATTTTCGGATATTTCGGTGTGCCGAAGATGGGCGTTGCCGGTGCGGCGGTTGCTACTGTTATTGGACAGATCGTTGCAGGGACGGCTGCCTGCATCATTAACCTTAAAGCCAACACGGAAATTCATCTTCGGATTAAGGGATTCCGACCGAATGGAAGAATCATCGGGATGATTTATGAAGTGGGTATTCCTTCTATTATTATGCAGTCGATCGGATCGGTCATGACCTACGGTATGAATAAGATTCTGCTTGGATTCAGTTCTACCGCAGCGGCAGTGTTTGGTGTATACTTCAAGCTCCAGAGCTTCATCTTTATGCCGGTATTTGGACTGAATAATGGCATGGTACCGATTATTGCGTATAATTATGGTGCGGGCAAGAGGGAACGGATGATGAAGACCTTAAAGCTCAGCATTCTGTATGCAGTGATTCTGATGCTGATCGGATTCCTTGTATTCCAGGTTATGCCGGACAGCCTGCTGGGACTGTTCGATGCGTCAGAAACAATGCTTGCGATCGGTCGTCCGGCACTCCGGATTATCAGTATCAGCTTTCTGCTTGCAGGCTTTTCCATTGTGTGCGGTTCGATGTTTCAGGCTCTTGGAAACGGTGTGTACAGCATGCTGGTATCCATTGCCAGACAGCTGATTGTACTGCTTCCTGTAGCATATCTGCTTTCGAGGACAGGAAATATTGACATGGTATGGTGGGCATACCCGATTGCAGAACTCGTATCCGGTGGACTAACCATATTTTTCCTTGTAAGGATTTACAGGAATGTGATTGTTCATATCGGTGAACCTGCATAAAGGAGTATGGATCATCAGATGATATTAAATCGGTAATATGAATCAGGTAATGCTAATTATGAAAATCACATTGACATGTATCTGATGGAATGATAACATAATAAAGTTCCATCAGTTATACGCGGGTGTGGCGGAATTGGCAGACGCGCTAGATTTAGGTTCTAGTGTCCCCGACGTGCAGGTTCAAGTCCTGTCACCCGCATCATATTAATATTAAATAGGAAAATAAAATTACTCTGTTTTATGCAGGTAGTTCTATTTTCCTATTTTCATGTAGAGCACTTAATGAAAGCAAGCCGAAGGTGCAGCTTGAGTTTAGTGCGAACGGTACCCGGACACTTAATGAGGACGAGCAGAGCGAAGTACGAATTTAGTGAAGCGGGTACATGTTAGAATATAAGAATTCGTCTGATGACTTATTTGACGAAAGACTCAAAATATAGTATCCTTAAATTAATGGAAATTTGTGGGAGGTACGGGTATGATTTCAAA
>USDI01000076.1 GCA_900553305.1 uncultured Lachnospiraceae bacterium | reverse complement strand
TTTCATATTCCTTCAGCTTTGCCTTAATTTGTTCCTGTGTCATTCCCAGATCCTTATTGACAATGACAAGCTGCTTTTTCTCTTTCGTAGCAGGAACATAAACATCTACTTCCAAAACGCCGTTAATATCATAGGTATAGGTCACCTCACAGTACACTTCACCTCGTGGTCGTTCCGGAATCTCAAAAGAGAGTTTTCCGAGCCACATATTATCTTCTACATGCATCGCTTCTCCCTGATACACCTCAAAGCATATTTCAGACTGATTATCACAAACCGTACAATATATGTGCGTTCTACTGCAGGGAAGTGCACTGTTCCTCGGAATAATAACACTCATCCGATCCCTTCCCGGCTCATTATAGTTAACAATACCTGTTCCAAGAGAAAACGGACAGATATCCGTAAGCAGCATATCCTTAATTTCCTCATCCCGCTCTTTGATCCCTGCACATACACCAGCGCCTAATGCAATCATATGATCCGGATTCAATGTCTGCAGATCCTTCCGTTTAAAAAGATGCTGCAAATACTGCCGGACAACCGGCATTTTACAGGATCCTCCCACCAGAACAATCTGATTTAAATCCTCCACTTCGATCTCTGCATCCATAAGCGCCTGCCTTACCGGCCTGCCCATTCGTTCAAACAGTTCTGCTGCTGCCTCTACAAGTTCCTTTCTGGTAATTTCCAGTTTCCGGTCAATCTGTTCACACCGGACCACCATTTCTGCCGATGTCTTTTCTGTCAGCTCTTTTTTACATTTTTCTGCGCTGCTTCGCAGAATCGCCCTTGTCTGTGCCGTCAGATTCTTTGGATCAATCTCACAATGCCTTAGAAAATACTTCACAATTGCATCGTCAAAATCCTGACCGCCAAGCTGGTTATCCCCGCTTACCGCCAGAATTTCGATCACGTTATCAAAGCACTCTACCACTGAAACATCCAACGTTCCTCCACCAAAATCAAACACCAGAATCGTTGCGTCTTCTTCCTGCTTTCTGTTCTGGCATGCCAGCGCTGCCGCCGACGGCTCGTTGATAATCCGTTCTACCTTAAGCCCAGCCAGAAGTCCGGCCCGCTTCGTCGCATTCCGGCCCATATCATTAAAATAGGCAGGGACACTGATAATAGCTTCCTCTACCGGCTCTCCCAGATACCTTTCCGCATCTTCCTTCAATTTCTTAAGAACAAAGGAAGAGAGCTCTTCCGGCCGGTATTCCTTCTTTCCAAGCTGATATTTTTTGGCTGTTCCCATATAGCGTTTAAAAATACTTGCCGTATCCTCCGGATAGGATGCCAGCCGCTCCTTCGCTGTTTTTCCTACATAAACGGTTCCGTCTTCCTCAATACTCACTACACTTGGTGTCAGATATTCTCCAAATGCATTAGGGATCAGTCTGCTTTCCCCATCCTGCCATACGGCTACAAGACTGTTCGTTGTTCCAAGATCAATACCTATGATTTTTCCCATAGTTCCCCTCCTGCGCTTTCTTACCTCTTATCATACATGAATTTCATTATATAACTCAATACCCCGGGACTGCCATTGACAAAATCAGACATATTTTAAGACAAAATTGACTCAAAAATAATCCATTGGATCATTTTCTCATATGCATGGCAAAAAAAATCTCAGGCAGTTATCCACGCCTGAGATTATATTTACGATTAAGTGCTCTGCTCCACCTGCTACACTAAATTTGACCTGTGCTCTGCTCAACGATCTCCTCAAACTTCATACTGTGGGAAGCCTTAATAAGTACGGCATCTCCTGTATGGAGAATGTGGGGAAGCTGTGCCATGGCTTCTTCTCTTGTTGGGAAGTAGTAGATTTCCCGGCTGCCATGTTCCTTTCCGGACAACGTCTCCACCGCCCGGTCATACATATGTTTTGAAAGCTCTCCGATGCAGATGAGCACATCCACGCCATGCGTCATGGCATACTCTCCGATCTGTGCATGTAAAATGGCTTCATCCTTACCAAGCTCAAACATATCCCCAAGGACTGCCACCTTACGCTGCAGAGCCGTTCCAAGAAGGTCAATTGCCGCCTTCATGGAAACGGGATTGGCATTGTAGCAGTCATCGATCAGAATATATTCCGGTGTCTCGATGACATGGCTTCTTCCGGCTACCGCCTGCACTTGCGCAATGCCCTTCGCAATCTGTTCCGTTGTAAGACCGAGCTGCCAGCCGACTGCGGTAGCGGCCAGCGCATTCAGTACCATGTGAATCCCCGGCAGGGGCACCTTCACTTGAAACTGTGTATCTGCCACATGAATAACGGCTTCCGAACCAAGCAGGCCTTTATTTACCACATCTGTCGCGTATACCGCATCTTTCTTAGACATGCCAAAACGGATAATCTCGTTGTTCCACGGCTTCTTTACCGTTGCCAGCATATCATCCTCACCGTTTAAGAAAACGTAGCCATCCGGATTCATCGACTTGAAAATCTCGGTCTTGGCTTTCAGAATGCCCTCACGGCTTCCAAGGTTCTCTAAGTGACACTGTCCGATATTGGTGATGACACAGTAATCCGGCTTCGCAATCTCCGTAAGCCGCGTCATCTCACCGAAATCACTGATTCCCATTTCCAGAACGGCTGCTTCATCCTCCGGCTGGATCGACAACACGGTCATCGGCAGTCCGATTTCGTTATTGAAATTCTTCTGTGTTTTGCATACCTTAAATTTCTGTGACAGAACAGAAGCGATGAATTCCTTGGTGCTCGTTTTGCCAACGCTTCCGGTAATCCCGACAACGGGGATGGAAAGCTGCTCACGGTAAAAGGCCGCAATCTTCCGGAATGCCGTCAGGGAATCCTCCACAAGAATATAAGGAACTT
Source organism: uncultured Lachnospiraceae bacterium (assembly GCA_900553305.1). GTDB lineage: Bacteria > Bacillota > Clostridia > Lachnospirales > Lachnospiraceae > Suilimivivens. Next base: position 6,516 of record USDI01000076.1, on the reverse strand, counting down.
CACACCCTTCCGGCTCTCTTTCACAGATCACTCCAAGCACACCTGCCTGTGCCACCGCCGGGATAAAGGAATGGCCGTCCTGACGCTCTCCCTTTACTGCCACAAACATTCCGTCCTTCGTTACCTTCCGGGAATCAATCACAACACTCGTGGTTTCCTTGTGTTCCAGTTCTTCGCTCGACATCCCTTCCGGTAATACCAAAGTTCCGTTACAGGCCTGTGCCATATTTTTCAGAGTCAGATTCTTCATGTTCAGCCTCTCCATTTTTTAAGGGAAATCTCTATAATCATTTCACACAGCTCACCGTAGCTGATTCCAAGTGCGGCTGCCTCCTGCGGAATGAGGCTTGTCGGTGTCATGCCGGGAAGCGTATTGGCTTCGAGACAGTAGACATCGCCGTTTTCATCCATAAGGACATCCATACGGGCATAGGTCTTGATGCCAAGCACCTGATAGGCTTTAAGTGCGGTGTCCTGTATTTTCTTCGTCAGCTCGTCACTGATCTTTGCAGGACAGGTCTCCACCGTGCTGCCTGCCTGATATTTATTCTTATAATCATAAAATCCGGATACCGGTGCAATTTCAACAACCGGATAAGGTTTTCCCTCAATAACGCAGTCGGTAAATTCCCGTCCCTTGATGTACTGCTCTACCAGAACCTTTGCATCATAACGGAACGCCTCCTGTACCGCATCGGCATATTCCTTTTCATTCTGCACAATATAAACGCCCACGCTCGAACCGCCGCCGCTCACCTTTACCACGCAAGGGAATTCCGGCTTATAGGGATCATCTTTGCCGGTTAACAGATGGCTCTTCGGAGTCGGTACACCATTTTGCAGGAATAACTGCTTGGTGATGGACTTATCCATCGCAAGCGCACTGCTGAAAGAATCGGTTCCTGTATACTTAATGCCAAACAGATCAAAGACCGCCTGCACTTTGCCATTCTCTCCACAGTCCCCATGCAGCGCCATAAAAACAATGTCTGCCATCTGGCAGATCTCAATCACATGATCTCCGAATAGGATATTGGAAGGCTTCTTTCTGGAGGCTTTCACCTTCTCAATGTCCGGTGCCACCTCCGATACCGGTGCCACATCTTTTACCCAGTCACGATCCAGTTCAAAAATATTCTCCGGATCTCCTTCATAGCCTAAGAACACATCGAGCAGAATCACCTGATGTCCTCTTTCCTTCAGTGCATTGTAAACGCCGCGTCCTGAACTTAAAGAGACATCTCTTTCGGTACTGATTCCACCTGCCAACACTACGATTTTCATACGTTACCTTCTTTCCAAAGCTGTACTTTCATTATACGCTCTTGTTTATTCGTAATTGCTAATAATTTCACCCAGCATAAAAATGAGTCTGCTGTCTGCATCAAACTGATTCATAATTCCCAGACTTTCATTATAATCCTTATAGTTGCGAATGCCAACATCATCAATATAACTTATGGACAATTTATTTCTTCCCATAAAATAATGAAGATGATTTTCAATAATGGTCTCATACTCATGATTTGTTATTATGTAATTGACCGTTGCCATCAGCATCATTTCCTTCAAAAGCTCCATCTGATTTGTCTGGTCTTCATTCGCCAATACATAAAACGGTTCCTTCTTTATTTTTGCAGAGAGTACCTCCGCCTCCTGCAAAAGCTGTGTAATTCTCTCCGAACAATATTCCTGCTTCACCGGCTGTCTGGTCATCAGATAGGTAACACTCCCCAGGAGATACGGCAGATCGTCCTGCTCCTCCTCCCCTTCCTTCGCCAAACACACTTCCAGATAATAGCGGTATTCCTGCTTTCCGGAAGCACGGTAAAGTTCGGCAGATGCAGCAAATTTCCACGTATTCTGTCCGGCATCGGTCTCCTCGTTCAAAACCGCATACTTCCACGCACGATCGGCGGCCTGCAGACAAGCTGTTGCATATTCACGGTCATAGTCCTGATAAAGATAACTGAATTTGGCAAGACACATCGCAAAGCTTTGCGCTGCTTCCATCGAGGCAGGCTCCACATAAATTGCAGGAGATTTTCCCTGTGCCGAAGGATATATTGTAATTCCGGAGTATACGGCTCCGGTTTTCTGATCCTGCATCTTCAGAAGCCAGTCGGTTTCATAACGGATTTCATCAAGCAGATCCGGAATACCATTCCCACTCTCCGGAACATCCATGGTATCCGTAAAGCTCTCTCCAAACAGTTCATATGCAAGCAGCATAATGCCAACATTTTCGGAAGCTCTCACCACATCCTTTGATCCATTTTCGTCCTGGTGCCAGCCACCGCTCACATCCATGGTTACCGAAATATCTTCCCGAAAAAGTGCATGTCCAGTGTGACAGGCATTGTGCGCCCTGCTTCCCGCAAATTCTTCCGTAAGGGTGGTTCCGCACCGGTTATAATAATACTGCTTCACGGCCTCCCTGAAGACATCATCATACAGACGGTCCGCGATCTGAAATGAATAGGACTCACCTAAAAGCGGCGCTTCAATATAATATTTTCCCGGAAGCTCCACCTGTGAAAAATCTCCATAGCCAATTTCATTTCCATAGGAATCCTGTGATTCCCGTTTTTCCGGCTTACCGGTATATACCGACTTACCCGTATCCGCATCAATCACCTCAAACCGGTCCGGCATCTGTGATCCGCAGAAAACCGCAATCTTTGAGCTCTGCGTTATGTACCCCAGCTGGTTCACCAGAATATGCGGAGCGCTTACCGGAACCTCATAAGATAAGTCCGGATCCTCTTCCATGGTCCAAAGAGGTGTCTCCTCTGTTTCCTGCTCTGCCTCTGCCACCGGGGCGCCACATCCTGTTAATAAAATAGAGACCAGAACCATAATGGTTAATTTTTTCCTGAACATTCCGGTTCCTCCATAGGATTTCTCCCATAGATTATACCTTTTTTTACAATTCAGGTAAAGTCTCTTAAGATGCGGTTTAATTTAATTTGCTCATCGGATTGACCGGAATACCGTCCTTGGTGAGCTTAAAATAAACATTTGTTCCTTCCACACTGTAATACTTTGTCGGAGAAGCAACCTGTGCAATCACATCTCCCTTTGCCACATAGCTGCCCTCGGATACCAGAATGTTATCAAGCTGCCCATAGGTCACCTCATAACCGTTTCCCAGCTCCATGGTAACAGCCTTTCCGATCTCACGGTCCTCATAAACACCGGTGACCTTACCGGCTGCCGCCGCCGTGATCAGATCTCCTTCATGTGCCTCAATCACAATGGCCGGGTTATACTTATACTGATCCAGCGTCGGGAAATAAATCGTCTGATCCATACTGAAATTCACCAGAATATTTCCCGAAATCGGCCATACCAAGGTATCCTCGTCGGTAAAATTCAATGCCGGCTGCATGGCTGTTGAAAGTGCTTCCTGATCATTGCTTTCCACATTCCCGGTTTCGGTTTCCTGCTTTTCCTCTTTATTTTCGGTATCTGTTTCCTTCTTTACGGTTTCCTTTGCTCCGTCAGACATACTGTCACTACCGGAGGTATCCGGGTTTTCTACATTACCGGAATTGGTTTCCTGAAAATAAGGATCATAATCAAGGTCATCCGTCGGTGCATTCTGCGTTGTAACATCCTGTGTCACATTATCGGCAAACTGAATGTCTTCCTTTTCGGAAAGCCCGGTTGTCATGTCCTGTTCAATTGTGCTTAAATCGACTACATAGCCGTCATCCTGCCTGTTATTTTTAGCTCCCAGCCATAGTCCCGTTACGGTCAGTGTACCAAGCACCAGCACTGTGGATGCCGCCATTACAATTTTTTCTTTGGAAAAGGCTCCTCTTCTTCTATTCCGCCTCATATCGTTTTCCTTCCTTTCCTGTATCACTTTCTTAAACTGTTCACATTACAAGCGATGTATCTTTAGCAACTAGTCTTTCCGTAAATTACAAGTTTATACAATGGTTGGAAGTAAAATGGCTGAAAGAAAATAAAAAACCGGCAAAATAAAACCTCCTGTCTTATCCTGCCGGTTCTTTTAAGAAACCGTTATTGAATCGTTATGAGTTTATGTACCAAAAGGTGCCTGACTAAAACTATACTGCCTGTTCATGCTTGGCGAAGTCTACATGCTGTATCGTTCCGGCATTTCCATCCTCAAACAGAAAGAAACCGGTATTACGGATTACTGCATTCGTCTCATTGCTTTCATTGGTTAATGAATGCTGTGTTCCCGTATGCATAAGCCCGATCGCTCCCACGCCCTTTTCCTTCAGGGAATAAAGATGAGGCTGTCCATTCTCATCCATACACCAGATTTTCAGCTTGTCGAAAATTTCATCATTTTCATCAATGAATCCGTTTCCGTCGGAATCATACTGTGCAAGGTCTGCAAAACCGTTGCCGGACTGTGTGCCGAAAAGCTCGGATCCATCATTGATAATACCGTCACCGTTTTTATCAAGAGCAAGGAATCCACTTCCGGCGATCAATTTGCTGATTTCATCCTCTACGCCATCACAGTCAATATCGAAGAAAAAGGTCTGGTCGGACACCTGCGCCACATTTCCCTCAAGATTAATTACAAGGGGATCGCAAAGTGTAAGCTGTTCAAAGTCAATCTCTTCCTCGTAGTATTCCATGAAGCTGCGGCTCATATTCAGATTGAGATTGAAGTCAATCTCTCTTCCGTCTTCGGTCTTCACCGTGCCTTTCGTTGTAAAGGATGTGCTTTCGGACTCTTCATAATAGTACTGGTTCGTGAGGCGTACGCTGTTCACCGTGACAAACTGCGGTGACAATGTGGCCGCTCCCGGCTGCTGCGTATTTCCCGTCTGATCAGTCGTTTCGAAGCTGTCTGTCTTGTACTTATCCGGAAAGAAAATCTGCATCAGATACCGCAGACAGGATTCCCGGAGCTGCCGCATCTGTTCACGGATATCATCCATATCGGAGATCGCCTGGCTGTTAAGCCGCGTATTCGTCATACGTCCCTGAATATCCGCAAGAGATTCGTTCCCGACACCCTTTTTGTCCTTACTTTGTTCTGCATTTTCACCATCGGTCTGCAGAAAACCGCCAAACAGAGTTCCGGATCCATCCATAATGCTCTGTCTGCCACTAAATCTTGTTAAACGACTCATCCGTGCGTGTGTTGCCGAATAAGTTCTTTCGGATTCCATTCCTATTGTAGCGGAATTGATTCTCATTCATACCTCCTTGTAGTATAAGTAAACAGCCCCATTTTTTGCGCGAAAAATGATTTACCTGCCTGCCCCCCGAAAGAATAGAGCAGAAAAATAAAAACGGACGCTATTTCAGAATCCCTTCTTAAATACCATCCGTGGTCTGTCGTTATTGTGCCATCGGTGCGGCCTACACCAACCGGCTTGTTGGGAAATATATTTACTTCCCTTGTTTTTTATATCGGAGAAATTGTCGTATTCTTTAGTCCAGACATTTCAGTGCTTTAATAGATTTAATAGATTTTACGTCTACCGGCTCGGTATTACATACATTACCAAGATATAATACGCCCCAAATCCAAATCCGCATCCTTTTGATATTTTTTTGTTATTGGTCCCATATATTGTTTTGCTATTTCCAGTATATCTCTATCATCTCCTAACATTTCCAATACTGTTATAGAAAAAATATTTAATAAATTCTCATCTGCTTCTGTTGATACTTTTTCAAAATAATCAAATATTTCTTTTACCTTTTTTTCATTTTTTAGATTTTTCATCAAATCAATAACCCTTGGCATAATAATATCTTCTATAACAATAGTATCCAATCTTTCTCCGAATTCTTCTATGTGTTCATCCAATTCTTTTTTTATTGTTGGAAAATAAATTGTCATTTGTTTCAAGAAATCATCTATCATCATAATATGTAATAATCTCCTTACTAATCTTTTACATAAATTGTTGTTAATTCAGATATATCTGAGCCAATCTTCACGGCTGTATCCAAAACATTCCCTGGACTGCATTTCCAGTCTCTGTACCGTCTCCTTCTTCCCTCAAGAATGTTACCTTCTGTTTACTCAAACAAACTAAACCGCATGCAGATAGAGCATCATTAATAGAAAAACGCATTGTCTCCACAGCATCCGATACTATCAAAACAATGCGTTCTACATTTTTGAAAAATCAATATTCATTTTTTATTTCGGATGTTCTTAAGTACACCCAAAGGACAAAATTCAAAGACCTTGGTTTATTTTAAGGTGGTTGGCATCCTCATGTGAAAATATAAATAAAACTAATATACCACGCTCCCTACTTAACCATTTCTTTACAAAAAACAAACCTTGTATTTATTTGCTTAACAGTACATCGCATTAATCTATATACTCAGGCATTATCATTTTCACCTATTGGAATTACTGTATTAATGCCTTCTATGTCATATTCATTTTCTAAACTTTCTTTATACAGATTTTTTCCAATTGCTTTTAATGGATTAAAATTTTTATAAACTATATCTTTAAATAGTTCATTTCTATTTTCCAATTCAAATTCTAATAAT
>USDI01000075.1 GCA_900553305.1 uncultured Lachnospiraceae bacterium | reverse complement strand
ACAACCGGGTATTTTGCCGGCTGCCACTGCCGCTTCTGCTGAATCATTCCCCACTACGGTATTCTCTTCTGAAGTATTTTCTGCTACTTTGTCCTTATCTTCTGAAGCTTTCCCTTCGATCTTCTTGTCCGTCACACCGGCCCGGATTCTCGCAATCTCCTCCTCGCCAAAGCCTCCAAAGTAAGATTTCAGCGTCCCGTACAAGGGAATATCCTGTCTCGGATTATCAATCACATGCAGGAACTGCAAAAGCTCCCGGATCTCTGAAGCCTCGAAATACCCGGTACGGAGGCTGACATAGGCAGGGATCCCCTCCTTTTGCAGCGTCTCCTTGAACTCCTCTGCCCAGCCGGAATTCGTCCGGAGCAGAATCACCATATCCCGGTACTGTACCGGCCGCAGCGCCCCGGTCTCCTTATCCGTCACCTGAAAATTCTGGTACAGTGCACGGATTTTGGCAGCAATCGCTCTCGCTTCAAAGCTGCGCACCGACTCGCCGCTTTCTTCCTCCTGCGTAAAAAGCAGGTATTCCGTCTCGTTCCCGTTATTTTCCGGATAGGAAGCCCCCTCATAAAGGGCAGCATCCTCATCATAGACAATCCCGCCAAGCTCCTTCCCCATAATCTTCTGAAACAGCGTATTGACTCCCTCCAAAACCTCTCTGCGGCTCCGGAAATTCTTATGCAGGTCGATCCGCTGGCAATCCGATTCTTCCTTCGTATAGGTATGGTACTTTTCCATGAAAAGCTCCGGTCTTGCCAGACGGAACTTATAAATACTCTGCTTGACATCTCCTACCATGAAGCGGTTATTGCGTCCGTCCTGTTCTCCGGAAACCGCCGTCAGAAGGTATTCCTGCACCAGATTACTGTCCTGGTATTCATCAATCAGGATCTCGTCAAAGCACTCCCGGTACTCCTTTGCCGCCTTGGTCGGAACAATTTCTCCGTCTTCTTTGGTAAGTAGAATCTGCAACGTCAGATGTTCCATATCGCCAAAATCGATGATATTGGCCTCACGCTTTTTCTGCGTAAGCATTCGTTCATAAGTCAATACCAGAGAAACAAGCTCTTCCACCATCGGACAGGCTCTCTGCATCTGTGCAAGCGCCTGTTCGGGAGATCGTAACAAAAAATCCCCTTTCAGTTTCTCGATCTGCTTTTTCACCTCATTGCGAAGCTGCTGAGCCATGGTACGCAAAGCCGGATCCACGGAGTCATCCTTTTTCGAAGGAAGGCGCCCGAAGGTGATCTTCTCCATGACCTCATACTGTTCCTGATAGGTCTCTTTCTTCGAGGCCTGCTCTAACATCTCCGCTTCTTTTTCCAGAAGTTCCCCATACATATAAGGACCTGCCGGACGCTCTGACAGCCTGCACGCCTGCCGGAGTTTTCCTGCCAGCTCCTCCAGCATAAAGCGCACATGGGAGGTAAGATACCTGCACCACTGCGTCCCGTTCAGCTCCCCTACATCCGCAATTTTATAATCCTCCATGCAGCCAAGAAGCCAGTCCTCCGGCCAGGGATAGCTCTCTGCGAAGTCATATAACTTTTCGATATATTGCATGAGGAGCCGGTCGTTGCTTCCCCCCGTAAAATATTCCACACACTGCAGAAACTTCGGATCTGCCGCATCATATTCCTGCTCAAGCAGTTCATTTAAGGTATCCTGCTGCAACAGCTTCAATTCTCCCTCATCAGCCACACGGAATCCGGGATCCAGTCCGATCTCATGGAAGTGATTGCGGATGACAAAAAGGCAGAAGCTGTCGATTGTGGTAATCTGTGCCTTATGTAATAACGCTGCCTGCTTCTGCAAATGCTCGTTAAACGGATCCACCGCAAGCTCCCGGTCAATCGCCTGCCGGATACGCTCGCGCATCTCTGCTGCCGCCGCATTCGTGAAGGTCACTACCAGTAAGCGGTCAATATCCACCGGGTGCTCTTTATTCAGAATCATCTGAATGATCCGCTCGACAAGTACCGCAGTTTTACCGGAACCGGCTGCTGCCGAAACTAAGAGATTCCGGTTTCTAGTATCTATGACCTGTTGCTGCTCCTTCGTAAAGGTTACTCCCACGCCGCTTCCTCCTTCTTATACCTGTCCTTTGTGAGCAAGCTCCCACGGACATTTTATGCAATCAGTTCTGCATGGCTGTTTATATGGTTTTGTAAGCATTCACCATGCCATTCATAAGCTGCCGGATTGCTTACGCATTTTCTCCAGTATATCCTGCTCATCCTTAAGGACATCCATGCCATGTCCTGGTTTTCTCTTCTCGAAGCCCGGTATTTTTCCGTCAAATGCACAGATTTCACGGAACGTACAATAGGTACAGGACTCGATATTGCCTTGCTCGCAGGGATTCACCGCAATATTTCCCTGCAGGATTTCGGTTCCAAACTGGTGCATCTTCTGGTTTACATAATTTGATATTACTTCGTAATCCTGCCGGTTAACCACACTGGACCTTGCAGATAAAGAACCGTCACTTTTGCGCTCCACCGGAATAATGGAGGACTTTGTTGCAAAGCTGCCGTCCAGAAGTCCGATAACCTCCTCACTGTCGTTCACCAGTCCGTTCATGCGCAGCTCCTTCAAAAGCTGGTCGTTTACCTGCTCCGGACTCAGCTCTTCCTCGCTCTTAATCATCGGGTCATTCACATGATAGTAAAGCAGCGCCGCCGGAACAATCTCCTTATCCGGATGGCTTTTCTTCATCAGTTCTGCCGCCACATTCATATAGACGATGAGCTGTAACTGCAGGCCATAGTAGACAGCCGCCAGATCAAACTTCTTATTGCCCGATTTATAGTCAATCACCTTCACATATACGTGATCTTCATCCTCATAGGTATCCAGACGGTCAATCCGGCCCCGGAGCTTCATTTTCTCTTCCTCCGAAAGCGTAATGTTCACCGCATCCAGGTTTTCCACTCTCGAAAAGCTCATCTCGAATGCCTCGGGCAGGAACTTTCCGCTCTTTAGCTGCTCCTTTAACGCCCAGATCGTCCGTTTCAGAATCCGGTACAGACGCTGAATCATATACTGATAGCGTGCGGAACTGTAAAGAATCGTCTCTCCATACTGCATGGCACAGTTCTCCAATGCCTCCCACAGAAGCTGTTCCCCCTCTTCCTTCGGGAAATCCAGCCAGGTATAGCCATGCTCCTTCAAGCGATGGGAAAACACTTCCAAAACCTCATGGTAAATATTTCCAAGATCCGCATTTTCAAGCTGGAACACTTCCCGCTCCTTAAGGCTTAACCCATATTGGAGAAAGTGCGCATAGGCACACGCCGCATAACGCTCCAGACGGCTGACGCTGTTTTCCAGCACCGTACCGTAAACCATTCTTGCAATCATTGCTCCCAAAGGCTTATGCTCATAATGCTCATACGCGGCCTGCAGAATCTTCTTCATCTGTCCGCAGAAAGCAGGATCCTCCCAGTAAATCCGGCACAGACTGAAAAACTCCTCATCGGTCATAACTCCCGCTCTTCCCTGTGCACGCTCACGCAGCTCCTCTGCTACATAAGGAAGGGCATCCTTCTTTCCCATGATCCGTTCCGTTACGGACTCTTTGCCCTCCTGCAGATTTCCCTGATAAGCGCGTGGGAAAAGGGCCTTCATCGTATCAATGAGATAAGACGGGCGAAGCGTTTTGCCATCACTGCTGATCCGGGCATAGGACAGATACAGCCGCTCGGACGGCTTTGTCATATTCATGTATAAATACAACCGCTGCGTGAACATCTGCTGCCGTGGCGTCGGTGCCAGTTCAATGTCCGAATCCTTCAAAAACTCCCGGTCAATATCGGAGATAATCCCGCCTTTGTTTGCATTTCTTGGAATGTTTCCGTCGTTCACGCCAAGGAATAACAGGACCTTTACCTGATTTAAACGGGTCCGCTCCATATCCCCGACAATCACACGGTCCACACCGCCCGGAATCGTTCCGACCTCAATCTCGGCAAATCCGGAATCCAGAATATCGGCAAACTCCTGCAGGGTCATTGTTTCCTCTTTTAAAAGTCCCTCAATCTGGGTAAGCAGCTCCATTACCAGCCGGTAAATCTGCGCATATTCCCGTGCCCGCTCTTCTTCTCCTTCTGCCCGGAACTGTTCTTCAAAGGTAAGAAGCTTTTCCTGAATCCTTCCTGCTACAATGAACTCATACAACGCTTTCACATAGCCGGAAGCCGTTTCCTGCTTCTGCAAAAGAGGTGCCATCTGTCCGTAAAGCCGCTCCCGCAGCTCGTTGATCTGCTCCGTCGCATTCCTTGTAAAAAGCTCTCCCCACTTCTTTCTGCCCTTGATTCCCGTTGCCAGAATATAATTTTCTAAAAGATCCGTCTCTTCCATCGTAAAATCGGCAAGACCGCTCCGCAAATAATGGAACACCGACTCATAGCTGAAATTCCGCAAAATAATCCGCAGGGCACTCCGTATGTATTCGAGGAACGGGTTTAACAGAATTCCCCGCGTCCGGTCAATAAATACCGGAATGTCATACGTTGCGGCTTCCCGTTCAAAAAAATCTCCGTAGGTTGCCAGTTCTCCCGTCACTACCGCAATATCCCGGTAGCTGTAATTCTGCTCTAACACCAGTTTTTTAATTAAAATGCAGGCTCCCCGGACCTCCCCGGCAGGACTCATCGCTTCCCGGATCTGAATTGCCGGTACGGAATCCTGCTGCGGCTCCTCGTAAGGCTTTAACGGATAACGGAACAACTGCTTTTCCAGATGCGCTAATTCCCTGCTTTCCCGGAACCTGGGCAGTCCGCCCTTTCCCAGATAAACGTCCTCTGCCTGCCGGGCATTTCCTCTCTGTGCCCATTTCTGCAGATCGCGGACAGTCTTTTTACTCAAATAAAATAACTCCTGCTCTCCCGTGATCTGATAAGGATTTTCTCCCTCGCCCAGCGTTACCGACACGATCACCATGCGGGATAACTCCATGAGCTCTGCAATCAGCCGGTACTGGATCGGCGTAAAGCCGGTAAATCCATCAAAAATCACCACGCTGTTTTTCATGATTTTCGACTCATGAACCGCCCGGGATAACAGGGCAAGCGTATCCTCTGTTGTTATAAAACGCTCTGCCACATATGTGTCAAATGCCTGATATAATGTTTTTAAATCCTTCAGCTTATAATATAACGTGCCACGGTTCTTTGAAAATTCCGCCAGCTCCCCGACACGCTCCACGGATAATCCATATTGCTTGAATTCAGAAATTGCAGATTTGATTTCATGAATATAACCGATTTTATTCAGATTTTTTGACAGAACCGGCAGCTCCTCCTGTACCGAAGATGCAACCTTGCGAAGCACCAGACTCTTGCCGGTATCATCCAAAACCGGCTTCCTTCCATACCCGGTTTCTTCAAAAATACGATGTGTGAGTCTGCCAAAACTCAACACATCGATATTCATAATTCCACCATTTGGACTTTCTTTTACGAGATCCATCTGCGTCTGCATGGTGAACTGATCCGGCACCAGAAACAGGAAATTACAGTCCGGATCCTTCGCCGCCATGCGAAGAACGTCCTGATGAAGTTTTTTGCTTTTTCCGGAACCGGACGGTCCAAAATAAAACTGTAACGCCATGTATCCTCCTACTATCCGCTCACGATCTGCATTTGTCTCTCTGTTACTCCTGAATGCCCTTTTCTGACTTCAACAACAGATGCCTCATGGTGTATGGCATCACAGGAACGGGATCATATCCTTAACCGAATCAAAAATAAGATCCGGCTCAACATCCGAAGTCTTCACATCCTCCATCGTTGCCTCTCCGCTCAGTACGAGAATTCCCGTATAGCCGTTGTTTACCCCTGCTGCCACATCGGTATAAAGCCGGTCGCCGACCATCGCTGTACGTGCCTTGTCCACACCTTCCCGTGCCACGAGGTAGTCCATAATATCACGGTTCGGCTTTCCGATAATATGATCCGGTTCTCTGCCTGCCGATGCCCTGATAAATGCATGGATTGCGCCTGCATCAGGAATGAAGCCTGTCTCGGTCGGGCAGTTATAATCCGGATGTGTGGAAAGGTACGGCAGTCCTTCCCTCACAAAGTCACAGACCCTGCACATCTTCTCATAGGTAAGCGTCGTGTCAAAGCCAACCACCACAACCTCCGGGGATTCTGCATCCAACACGATTCCTTCCTGCACAAATTCTTCGGTAAGCAGTTCGTTTCCCAGTAAAAATACCCGTTTCCCGGGGAAATGCTTCTTTAAATAAGCAATCGTTGCCTGTCCGGAAGTGACAATCTTCTCTTCCGCAACCTCCAGTCCCATCCTGGAAAGCTTCTTCACATAAACCTGCGGATTCTTGGAAGAATTGTTCGTCAGGAAGACATACTTTTTGCCTGCGGCTTCCACTGCGCTCAAAAACTCGCGCGCGCCGTCAATCCACTGCTCTCCTAAATAGATGGTTCCATCCATATCCAGTGCAAAACATTCGATATTTTTTAAAATGCTTTCTGCATCCTTATTTACATCCGGTATCATAATCTGCCCGCTTTCCTAAATGTATTTGATGGCTATACAAATTCCGTAACTATTCAGAATAGTTACCACATTCCAATCTTAAACCGCTCTTGTCACATGGCGGAGCCAGGTCAGCTCCTCTCCCTCAAAATAAGGCTTCAGCTTCTCAAAAACGGCTGCATGGTAGTCGTTCAGACGCTCCTTATCCAGCTCGCTCATCTGGCTTAATTCCACACCGTCAAGGTCAATGGGTACAAACGTCAGATCTTCAAAGTACATAAACTGGCCATACTCGTTCTCTTCGCCCTTGCGGCAGAGAATTTCGTTCTCAATCCGGATTCCGTACTGATTTTCCAGATAAATGCCCGGCTCATCGCTGGTGATCATGCCTTCCTCAAAAACAGCCGGCTTTCCGGCATCCGGCAGAAGCTTCCAACGGAAACTCTGCGGTCCTTCATGGACATTCAGAATATTTCCTACCCCATGACCGGTTCCGTGCTTATAATCCAGTCCATGCTCCCAAAGCACTTCTCTTGCACGGATGTCTAAGTTTGCTCCGGTACAGCCATGTAAGAAACGGGTAGCACGCATGGAAAGCATGGCGCGCAGTACCAGCGTATAATGCTTCTTCATCTCCGACGTTACCGGTCCTAAGATAAAGGTTCTCGTAATGTCTGTCGTTCCGTCTATGTAATGACCGCCGCTGTCGATCATCAGCATTCCTTCCGGCTTTAATGCTGCACAGGTCTCCTTCTGTGCGCCGTAATGAATGATCGCGCCATTGGTACCGTAAGCGCTGATCGTCGGAAAGCTCAGTTCAATAAACCCGTCCTGCTGTGCCCGCAGCCCATCAATCTGTTCTGCCACTGACACCTCATCCATCGGAATGGAACCGATATTCTTCTTTAACCAGTACATAAACTTCGTAACCGCCACGGCATCCTTGATATGCGCCCTGCGGGTATGCTTCAGCTCTGTCTCGTTCTTGATGGATTTCATTAACGTGGTCGGATTTTCTTTATTCAGAAGCTTCGTGCCGGCCTGTGCACCTTCCTCTGCACAGATCTTCTGTAATTCCTTGAGCACACGAAAATTCACCTGGGATTCATCGATCCAGATTCCGGATGCCTGTTCTTCCTTCGCAGCCTGCGCTGCGACACTGCTTAACATTTCATAGAACCGGTCATACGGATAAATCTCCACACCGGCCTTTTCCATACGTTCTCTTGCGGAGGTGTCCTCTCCTGCCGCAAAGCCTTCTTCGGCAAACAGCAGCGCGCGGTCCTTTGTTACCATCGTATAGGCTAATACAACCGGACAGCATTCCACGTCATTGCTGCGGATATTGTAAAGCCATGCAATATCATCGAGGGAAGTAAGGACATGAATGCCGGCTTCTTCTTTTTCCATCTCTTCACGTACTCTTGTGAGTTTCTCTTCCACGCTCTCTCCGGCATATTCTTCGGAAAGAACCCAGACCGGATGATGAATGAGCGCCGGGCGGTTTTCCCATGCGGCATCACACAGGTCGAGGTCAAAGCGGAGCTGTCCTCCATGCTTTCTGGCAATTTCTTCAAGCTCACTTCCCTTTGAGGAAGTGATCACTCTGCCATCAAAACAGAGCGTCCAGCCCTGCTGCAGCTTCTGATCGACATATTCGGTCATCGTGGGGACTCCCGGCTCTCCCATTTTCATTAAGGTAATTCCGGAGCCTTCCAGCTCCTTCGCTGCCTGAATGAAATATCTGCCGTCGGTAAATAAAGCCGCCTCATCCGGTGTAACCACGAGCGTTCCAGCCGATCCGGTAAAGCCGCTGAAATATTTTCTTGCCATAAAAAAATCACTGACATATTCACTGTTGTGATAATCCGAGGTCGGAATTACCATACAGTGAACGCCAGCTTCCTTCATCTGATTGCGTAAGCTTAAAAGTCTTTCGTTTTTCATTTTCTTACCTGCTTCCTGATATTATCTGACATTATCTATTGATGTCAATCAGATTGTTCCGTGTTTTCTGACTTTTGACCCTGACATCATATTTTGTTTTTGGACACAAAAGCAGCAATCAGTCCGAGTACCAGCGCTGCACTGCAGCCAATGGCACCGGCCCGAAAGCCGCCTTCAAAAACGCCCATAAATCCGCTTTGATCTACCGCTTCCTTAACCCCCTTCATCAGAACATGCCCAAATCCAAGCAGGGGAACCGACGCCCCCGCTCCCGCAAATTCCTTGAACGGCTCATAAACGCCAAGAAAGCTTAATACTGCACCTGAACAGACCAGTAACACCATAATTCTGCCCGGCATCAGCTTTGTTTTTTCCATAAGAATCTGCACCAGTGCACAGATCAGTCCTCCAACCCAGAACGCATTGAAATAATCCATCCTACCCTCCTGAAATTCTACAATAGAAGCTTGCATTTCTTTCTTATGAGTATCTGCATTTTTCTGAATTTCATACCGGGAATCTAAATTGTCTCGTAACTGTTCAGTACCTTCACAGTTGCGATGCAAAATCCATTCCAATTCGGCTTCGCCGATGGGATTTTGCATTACTGAATCATTTTCTTCTGTGTTCACCTTATAAAAGAGCTAAGAATTCCGATTGGCAGACCTTCCCGGAAGCTGTACCAGAATTACGGCTGTAAACATCAGTACACAGCCAATTAATTCCTTTACCGTCAGCTTCTGTTTTAAAATTACCCAGCCTGCCAGTACGGAAAAAGTGGATTCCATGGAAAGCAGGAGAGAGGCAATGGTCGGATCCATCCCCTTCTGCCCGATGAGCTGCAGGGTGTATGCCACACCACTTGACAGAATTCCGGCGTAGGCAATAGGAAGCCATGCTGCCACGAAATCAGACCAGTGTGGTGTTTCAAACACGAACATTAAAATGGTGAGAATCACTCCTGAGGTCAGAAACTGGATACAGGAAATCTCCACATATTGG